>DASYQG010000607.1:0-1852 GCA_036005825.1 Chitinophagaceae bacterium
GAATAAAAGCCCCGGATATTCGGATATAAAAGAAATATCATCGGGTCAATTACTTTTTGCAAACCCTGGTGATGATAGTCAGCCACTACGCCTACCACAGTTAACGTATCTCTGCGACCTCTTCCTAATTTTTTATTAATGGCCTCATTTGCATTTTTATATCCCAGCAATTCAACTGCTCTCTGATTTAACAACACTCCTTTTTCATCAGTTTTAAAATCTTTTGAAAAATTTCTGCCAGCCAACAATTTTAGCTCGTAGCCGGGTATAAAATCATAGTCAATACCCATATAATAAAGCGTAACGGAGGTTTCATTTTGCGAGTCCAACCTCCTTGTTCCGTTTGTCCAATAGATCTCTCTGCCCATCACGTTTGATGAAGCTGCTACTGATTTTATCTCCGGTTGTTTTAATAAGTCGGTCTTGAAAGGTTGAAATATTGTTCCATAAACGGAATCCTGTAATGAGCCTGCTGCTTTCAAAACCAGCGTCTGATCTATGTTCACTCCGAGTTTTTGATTCCTCATGTATCTGACTTGCTGGTAAACGATGATAGTGCCAGCGATCAGAACTACGGAGATCACAAATTGTGTTATTATTAAACCTTTCCGAAGAGTGATACCACCTGAAGAGTTTTTGAATATCCCTTTTAATACAATGATCGGTCTGAAACTTGCTAGGACAAAGGATGGATAAATCCCAGATAAAAATGTTCCCAGTAAGAATAAAGCAAAGAATAGCTGCCAGTAAAAAGGTGTTAGCGTAAAATCAGTAAACTTGTCTTTTCCTATAAAAAGATCGAAAGCAGGGAGTAATAACTTGAAAATTCCAATAGACAGGAGTAAGGCAATAAGGTTAAGCAAAAGGCTTTCCATCATGAATTGCCTGATAAGGTTTGATCTTGCTGCACCTAATACTTTTCGCATTCCTACTTCTCTAGCTCTTTCGGCAGATCTTGCCGTTGCAAGATTTATATAATTGATCCATGCAATGCCGATAATAAAAATAGCTATAAGAAACAGGAATCCTACAGCCTGACCATTACCATTCACTTCCGCTTCCTGGTTGTAATTAGAATAAAGATGAAGGTCTGTAACAGGCATTAGGTATAACTCCGCTTTATTATTATTTTTTTTATACCATTCCTGGCTGTTGATGTATCGGTCGCAAAACGCAGGGAGTTTTTTTTCAAATTTTTTCCAATCAACCCCGGGCTTTAATTTCAAATAACTATAGAAATCATACCAGCTGAAGCTTGTTTCAAGCGCATTAGAAGTATCTCCCTGTGCTCTCAAATATTTACTGAACGTGGACCAGGAAACGAGGTATTCGATATCAAGATGTGAATTAGCCGGGTAATCTTTAAATACACCTGTTACCTCGTACGCTTGTGTTTGCGATTGATCTTTTTGTATGAGTTTTTTTCCAACAGGCTCCTCGCTACCAAAATATTTTTTGGCCATGCTTTCTGAAATGATCATCTTATCAGGTCCATCGAGTACTTGCCTGATATTGCCCTCAGTTAATTTGAGATCGAACATGCTTAAGAAAGAAGGTTCAGCATAGTAGCCTTTGTTCTCATTAAATTTTACAGTATTGTTTTCAGTGGATAATAAAAGATTTGCATCTATGATCCGGCAAAAGTCTTCCACTTCCGGATAATCTTTCTTTAGTGTAGGCGCAATAGCGGGGTAGACAGTTGCAGATTTCCAGGCAAGCTGACCTTTTTGATAATTATCCAACCGAAGGCGAACTACATTCTTTGAATCAGGGACAAAGTCATCATAGCTTCTTTCATAAGAAACATAATGGAAAATGAGTAAACAGCAACTCATCCCGATCGTAAGACCAA
>DASYQG010000608.1:0-16528 GCA_036005825.1 Chitinophagaceae bacterium
ATGATGCAGAAGATGCCGATCGTGATACCAAAGAGGGAAAGAAAAGTGCGGAGTTTATTCTTCCACAATTCCATCAAAGCCATTTTGAGGCTGCTAAAAACAATCTCGAATGTTCGGCCCATAAGCAAATTTAGTAAGAACCGGGACTTCTGCCATTATTTTTGATTAGTGGGAAAAAGTAAGGATGATCATTGGATTATCAGCTTTGATAACTCCGGTTTGGCTCTTGTTGCGTCGCACTCTTGTACATTTGGAATTCTATTCAGAATTGTTCCAACACATGTTCTGAAAGCTATCGGCTACGACGCAAAAAAAATTGAAAAGGTTATGAAGTGAAATAATCCTATTAGAATATAAATCTTGTACCAAGCGATAATTGAGTCAGAATTTCAACAGTTTGCCATCCAAAGTCGCTATAAGAATAAGGGCCAGTAGCATTAAGCTCTATTGTCAATTTATTTTTTCTCTTCGAAAAGAAATAACCCATCCTGATTGTTGGCAGGTAATTATTTCTTTGCTTATTCCATGCGCTATAGTCGCTTACAAAAATATCACTCCATGTCTGTACACAAAATCCACCTGCAAGAAAAAAATGCTGTGACAATACCGAAGAAGAAATAATAAGGCTTGTTAAAAATATAAAAGTTCTTTTCATAGTTTGTTTTGATTGCCACGGGTCTTTCATAAGTATACCAGCTAAAGCAAGGGAAAATGAATAGCTGTTAATAACTTTTGATTGAAAATAAACCTACAGGTTTAATTCTTTCTTCAAATTACGAAATTCTATTGCGAAGATTTTTGTCCACCCTTTTTAATCATTTCATATAGCTGTACATTCGGCCCCTCCGGTGGGGGTAAGGCATATCACTTTATTTGAACAAAAGTATATTCAAGCCCAAGTTATTCTTTTACGCAAATAATTTAAAGTAATGTTCATTGTCCCCCGCTGGCGGGGGAAGTATTTCGATTGTAGAGTGGTTTCAAGTGGGGGTGGATAAAGCTGAATAGCGATAAAAAAGTACAGGTGTGCGACGCAACAAAGCCTAATAGTAGCACTACAGCTGACTACCAAAAATCCCTCTCAAACCTTACCTTTGCCCGCCCGTTCCGAAATCGGAACGTTCGGGCGCCTTTCTTTATGAAATATCAGAACGAAATAAATAAACGAAGAACATTTGCGATCATCAGTCACCCGGATGCTGGTAAAACGACACTGACAGAAAAGCTGTTGTTGTTTGGTGGCGCTATACAAGTGGCAGGAGCAGTGAAGAGTAACAAGATCAAAAAATTTGCGACCAGCGATTTTATGGAAATCGAAAGACAACGGGGAATTTCTGTTGCTACCTCGGTGATGACCTTTGATTATAATGGCATTCTCATTAATCTTCTTGACACCCCCGGTCACAAAGATTTTGCAGAAGACACTTATCGTACGTTGACGGCAGTGGATAGTGTAATCCTTGTTGTGGACAGTGTGAATGGTGTGGAAGAGCAAACCCGTAAGCTGATGGAAGTTTGCCGTATGCGGGATACACCGGTTATCGTTTTTATCAATAAGATGGATCGTGATGGTAAGAACCGTTTTGATCTGCTGGAAGAAATTGAAAAAGAATTGTCGATCCACTTGCACCCGATGACATGGCCGATCAACAGCGGTAAGGAATTTAAAGGAGTTTATAATCTTCATGATAAAAGTTTGCGTTTGTTTACTGCCAATACAAAAGGCAGTGATGAAGCCCTGTTTGCAATAAAAGATCTGAATGATGCGATGGTAGATGATAAAATAGGAGAGAAGGATGCTGCTACTTTGAGGGAGGATGTGGACCTGGTGGATGGTGTACATGGTGTATTGAATGTTGAAGATTATTTGGCAGCGAAAGTTGCGCCTGTATTCTTTGGCAGTGCCATCAACAATTTTGGCGTGAAGGAATTGCTTGAAACCTTTGTACGTATTGCTCCTTTGCCGCAGTGTCGCCCCACATCTGCAAGAGTTGTTTGTCCCGATGAAGAAAAGCTAAGTGGATTTGTATTTAAGATACATGCCAACCTTGATCCGAAGCACAGGGACAGGATCGCATTTATGCGTATATGCAGCGGAAAGTTTGAACGCAACAAATATTATCATCATGTTCGGCTAGATAAAGATGTTCGCTTTAGTAATCCTTATTCTTTTATGGCCCGCGAAAAAAGTATTGTGGAAGATGCTTATCCTGGTGATGTTGTAGGGTTGTTCGATACCGGTAATTTTAAGATCGGTGATACACTGACTGAAGGAGAAAATTTTTATTTCACAGGCATTCCAACTTTCTCACCAGAGATATTTAAAGAAGTTGTGAATAAGGACCCGATGAAAACAAAACAACTGGAGAAAGGGCTATTGCAGTTGACGGATGAGGGTGTCGCCCAATTATTCACTCAGCATGGCGGCAATAAAAAGATCATTGGTTGTGTTGGTGAACTTCAGTTTGAGGTAATTCAATATCGGTTGCTACAGGAATATGGAGCTTCTGTACAGTTTAATACACTTCCATTTTATAAAGCATGCTGGATAACAAGCGAAGATCCTAAAAAATTAGACGAGTTTACAAGATTCAAAGGAGCTAATACAGGAGTAGATAAAGATGGACATCTTGTGTACCTGGCACAAAGCGAATGGTTCCTGAATACAGAACGAACCAATAACCCGGCAATTGAATTTCATTTTTCGAGTGAAGTACATAAGAATTAAAAATTAATAATTAACAATTAATAATTCACCCGGTGGGGCAACATCACATTTTTGAAACAGAAAGACTAATTGTTCGGCAATATGTTTTCGAAATCGATGCTGAGAACTTCTTTTTGCTCAATAGTGATGAAGATGTGATGCGATATATCAGGGCTACAAAATCAAGAGAAGAGTGTGATGCTTTTTTAAAGAAAAACATACAAGCCTATAAGGTAAACCCGTTGATGGGTCGCTGGGCAGCGAGTGAAAAAGCTACAGGAAAATTTGTTGGCTCCTTCGCAATCATTCCTATCGAAGGCTCAGACGATATACAATTAGGGTATGCATTTTTGAAAGAAAATTGGGGAAAGGGATTTGCATCAGAGCTAACTAAAGCTGGTCTTGATTATTATTTTAAAAACACAAAAGCCGATCATATTTACGCAATAGCTGAACAGGCCAATATTGCTTCGCATAAAGTATTGCTGAAAAATGCATTTGTGCCGGATGGAACAAAGAAGGAAGATGATAAAGAATTATTGAAGTTTATTTACCGGAAGCCTGTTTAATATTTCGCTACAACCCCGGTATAATTATGTGGTGTTATTTTTTTCAATTCTTTTTTCACCGAGTTATTTATTTTCAAATTATCGATAAAATGATGAATTGATTTTTTATCTATATATGCGTTGCCTCTTGTTAATTCTTTTAATGCTTCGTAAGGATTGGGATAGTTTTCTCTTCTTAAAATAGTTTGTACTGCTTCTGCCACAACTGCCCAGTTATCTTCCAATTGCTGGTGTATCATACCATCATTCAGGATAAGCTTGCCAAGACCTTTTTCTACGGAACGAAATGCGATCAGCGTATGGGCGAATGGAACGCCGATATTTCTCAGTACTGTTGAATCTGTCAGGTCTCTCTGTAATCTTGAAACAGGAAGCTTGGAAGATAAATGTTCAAAGATAGCGTTTGCCATTCCCAAATTACCTTCGGCATTTTCAAAATCGATCGGATTTACTTTATGAGGCATGGCCGATGAGCCTACTTCGTTTTTCTTTACTCTTTGTTTAAAATAATCCATCGAAACATATGTCCATATATCACGGCAAAGATCTATAAGAATATTGTTGATCCTTTTCATACAATCAAAATGCGCAGCGAGATTATCATAATGTTCTATCTGCGTGGTGAATTGCATACGGCTAAGACCTAACGTCTTTTCAACAAAATCGTTGCCGAGTTTTATCCAATCCATTTTTGGAAAAGCGACATGATGTGCATTGAAGTTGCCGGTGGCTCCGCCAAATTTTGCACTGAAAGGGATATTGATCAATTGTTCTACCTGGTTTTCTATTCGTTCGGCAAATACCATGAATTCTTTTCCCAGTCTTGTTGGCGAAGCTGGCTGGCCATGTGTATGGGCTAGCATCGGGATATCCTGCCATTCTTTTGCCAGCAACTTTAGTTGTGTATTCAAATTTAATAAAGAAGGCAGGTATTCATATTCTACCGCATGTTTCCAAAAAAGGGGAATGGCAGTATTATTTATGTCCTGCGACGTTAGACCAAAATGTATCCATTCTTTTTCATCCTTAGCACCGCTTTTTTCCAAAATGTTCTTTAAAAAATATTCTACTGCTTTTACATCATGATTGGTTGTGTACTCAATTTGTTTTATTTCCTGCGCATCTTCCGGACCAAATTCTTCGGCAATTTTTCGAAGATGTTTTTCAGATTTTCCTGACAGTTTAAAAAACTTTTTATCAGCCAAAAAAAGAAAATATTCAATTTCAACCAGGACACGATATTTTATCAGCGCATATTCAGAGAAATATTCATCTAAATGCTGTACTTGTTTGCGATATCGACCGTCAATAGGAGAGATAGCTGATAAATTAGTTAGTTCCATACTTGTTACAGGTTTCTTGTTTCGGATTTCTTTCCATCCCACCGAAGCTTATGCATAGGTGGGTTTCTTTTATCTTTGCTGCGCAAAAATAACTCAATTGAATAAGATAAAGGTTGGAATAGTTAGTTATCTCAATACAAGACCATTAATTTACGGATTAAAGCTGGAGCCTATTGCTTCACAGATCGAATTGATCGAGGATAACCCTGCACGATTAGCTGAAATGCTAAAAAATGATGAGATCGATCTTGGCTTAATTCCCGTTGCTGCAATTCATGATCTGAAAGAATCACATCTGTCCGGTGATTATTGTATTGGCACGGAAGGTGAGGCGGCATCCGTTTGTTTATTCAGTGAAGTGCCGTTAGAGCAAATAAAAAAAGTTTACCTGGATTATCAAAGCCGGACTTCTGTTGAATTGTTGAAATGGATAATGCATGAATACTGGGGTATACATCCTGAAATAATAAATGCAACCGATGAAGATTACCGGAAAGAAATAAAAGGAACAACAGCAGGACTTGTTATCGGCGATCGTGCATTTGAGCAACGGAAACTTTCCACTTTTTTTTATGATCTTGGTGCAGAGTGGAAAAAAATTACCGGCCAGCCATTTGTCTTTGCGGCATGGATCAGCAATAAAAAATTACCGGATGAATTTATAAAAATGTTTAACGAAGCAAATGCATTAGGCTTAACTCATATTAATGAGATCGTAGCTTCTCACCCCTTTGAACTTTACGATCTGAAGAAATATTATACGCTTCACCTGAATTATTTACTGGATGAAAGAAAAAAGAAAGCGATGGAATATTTTTTGCAGGTGATAGGAGAGCAATTGGAACCCTCTATCTAAACGTAATTTTTCTACCCTGATCGTTAAAGCTTTCTCTTATTTATTTGTATTTTGCATCCGATCAGATTTATTTAATCCACTTTAATATTCTCTATTAATTTTTGGTGAAAGTCTTTTATGTTTAAACCCTTTTATAGGCTATATAAACCGTACTTTTTTCTTGTAAAAATATTTCTATTATTTATTATTGGAGCCCAGGGACAACAAGTAACCTGGGGTTTTAATATTGGATCAAGTGGAATGGATTTTTCCCAGGGTTCTCATCTCGACGCTGCAGGCAATGTGTATGTATGCGGTGATTTTCGGGGCTCGAATGTCGATTTCGATCCTTCACCAGCAACTGCATTGCGTTCCTCCAATGGGCAAAGCGATGCTTTTGTAGCCAAATATTCTTCGACTGGTCAGTTTCTGTTGTGCATTACTTTCGGAGGAAGTAATCTGGATAAAATAAATTCTGTAAGCACCGATCCTTCAGGTAATATTTATATAACAGGTTTTTTCAGAGGTTCAAATGTAGATTTTGATCCGTCGCCAGCTACTGCTTTACTAAGCAGTAATGGCGATGCAGGCGGCGATCCTGGTTATGGAGGCGATGTTTTTGTAGCAAAGTATAGCCCTGCTGGTCAATATATTTGGGCGTTTCATGTAGGAGGAACTCTTATAGGGGATAACGGTATAATAATTAAAAATGATGCAGCAGGCAATGCTTATGTAGGAGGTTATTTTTTCGAATCAATAGATTTTGATCCTTCTGCCTCTTCGGCGGTATTAAATTTAAATGACGGAACTGGCTTCATTGCGAAGTATAATACGAATGGTCAATATCAATGGGCCTTAAACTTTGGAGAGGCAAACGTTAGCAACAGTATGTTTGATCTGGTTCTTGATGGTGGGGCAAATGTCTATGCAGTTGGATATTTCCAGGGAACTAATATAGACTTTGACCCTTCACCCGCAGTGGCGCCAATGAGTTCTGCAGGTTATTATGATGCGTTTGTCGCAAAATACACAACGAATGGCCAATATTTGTACAGCTTTAGAATGGGAGGAACAGGTGCTGATGTAACAAGAGGTGTTACTATTGATAATGCCGGTAACTTTTATATTGTTGGTGATTTCACCGGAACTAATATTGATTTTGATCCCTCAGCAAGTACTGCTAACTTATCAAGTAATGGCAGCGCCGATGTTTTTGTTGCTAAATATACAAGTGCGGGTCAGTATGTTTGGGCATTCAATGCAGGAAGTGGAGGTACCGAACTTGGATGGAAAATAGATACTGATAATAGCAGCATCTTTGTTACTGGAGGTTTTTTTGGAGTTTCTGATTTTAATCCAACAGCTGCTGTCGATAATCTTACGAGTAATGGAGGGGCTGATATTTTTTTAGCTAAATATTCGTTAAGCGGTGTATATGAATGCGGGTTCAATATCGGCTCATCGGGTGATGACTATGGAGCGGATATTAAAGTGGCAGGAAGTAATAGGTTTTACCTTTGTGGGTATTTTCAGGGAAATGTTGATTTTGCGCCAACAGCTTCCACCTATACATTAAATTCAAATGGAGCAGATGATGTATTTCTTCTAAAGTATTATTGGCCACCAAATACTTTACCAACAGGTACTGTTACCGGAAATACTATTTGTTCAAGCGGCACTGGACAGTTAACATTCACGGCTACAACGGGCACAAGTCCATTTACTGTTTCTTATAGTGATGGGGTTAATACCTATATAAAAACAAATGTAATGAGCGGTGTGCCGTTTAATGTTCAAGTTAATCCAACTGCTACTACAACTTATACTGTTACTTTAATAGTGGATGCAGTACGCTGCTCTCCGCAAAACGTTTTACCTGGTATGGCGACCACGATAACTGTGACAAACCCAATAGTTCGAACAAATAATGATACATTGATTTGTAAAGGTGGCGCAGTGCAATTGAATGCGACTGGCGCACAAACTTATTCATGGTCGCCAGCTACAGCACTTAGTAACCCATCAATTGCTAATCCTGTTTCAGTGCCCAATGGACCTATTCAATATATTGTAACAGGTACTACCGCAAGTGGATGTATTGCTAAGGATACAATTAATATTTCTTTACACCCTGTTCCTGTTATTACTATCAGTAATGACACGTTGATTTGTAAGAATAGTTCTGTCCAGTTATCAGTAAGTGGTGGCCAAACATATTTGTGGTCTCCAGGTTCTTCATTGAATAATTCTGGTTCCGCAACACCAATTGCATCTCCAATCGCAAATACACTTTATTATGTTTCTATCACCGACATCCATACTTGTCAATTCACGGATTCGGTTAAAATAGATATACGTCCTGATGCTATTTTTTCTGTTAGCTCTCCTGCTGGAATTTGTGGAAACGGATCAGTAAGACTACTGGCGAGTGGTGGTAATACCTATCAGTGGCAGCCTTCAGCAGGATTAGATCTTAATAATATTTCCAATCCGTTGGCGTCACCTGCTGCTACAACAACATACAATGTCACGATCACTGAAAATGTGTGCAATCAATCTCAAATATTAGCTACGACTGTTACCGTTTACCCATTGCCGTTGGTAATTGCATCCAAGTCGAACGATATAGATTGCAGTAATGATCGCAGCCAACTAAATGCAACGGGAGCCGCACAATATAGTTGGTCGCCCGCCTCGTCCTTAAATAACCCGTCCATTTTTAATCCTGTTGCTAACCCGGCTACAACGACTGATTATATAGTAAGAGGAGTTGATGCAAATGGCTGTATCAATACTGATACGGTTAAAGTGTCTGTATTGGCAGGAAATAAAGGTGGTTATTTAATGCCAACTGCATTTACTCCAAACAAAGATGGATTGAATGATTGTTATCGTGTAAGCCATTGGGGAATTATCGAAAATATTGAACTCAGTATTTATAACAGATGGGGACAACTGGTCTTTTTTACAAAGGATTCCAATCAATGTTGGGATGGTACTTTTAAAGGTCTTCCACAAGATCCCGGCGTATTTGTTTATATGGTAAAAGCTAATACCTCCTGCGAAAAAAACATATTCAGAAAAGGAACTTTTGTATTGATCAGGTAAATGATAGTAAAACCTGGTATTTTATTTAAACCCTGATCCAGTTTGAAGGAATCAGGTCCTGCGTATTCTGCGGTTCGTTATTAAACCATTTATTTGGAGCGATCACAATTTTATTATCGTTTTTATTCAACCAGGCCCCCCACCAGCTGAAACTACTATTGGCAATTATATTATGATGGCATTGAGACATTAAATACATTTCATCGACATCTGTAAGGTTGAATGATTTGTCAATAAAAGTTATATTGCCGGAAATGTGCAAATTGTTTTTCGCCCATTCTATGTCATCAGAAAAAATATAAAAATGAATGTTACTGTTGATCACAGATCTCAGGTAATTAACAGATTCCTGGTAATATTCCATTGGCAGGGTACCCAGAATATTTTTTGACACTGGCTGTTTTAAATAATCGCCTCTTCGTATATGCAGGCTTACAGAAATCTCTTTCATGATTTGATCAGCCAGTGGTTTATTTTTTTCCTGAATTGACTTTTTGAAAGTCAATTCTTTCTTTAGCATAGAAGAAACATGAATGAAATACTTTTCAGACTGCCAGTAACCTTTGATTAATACGTCGGAAGGTGCCTTAAAAAAATTTGGATCAAAACCGAATTTTTGTTCGCGGAAAATTTTTCTTTTATAATATGGTTTAAGGCGTTCGATAATTTTTTTTAACAAAGAATGCCGAAAAGGATCTAACTCTGATTCTGCTGACTCCACAGCAGATATATTAAAAGTGTTTTCTAGAATATTGGTATAATAGGGTATATGATAAAAATCAGATAGCTTATCGCCTGCATAACTTTTATTATGGTAATAGGATTTATCCAGTTTGAAGGGAACATTCAATTTGCTGGCAAGGCCAAAACCTGCGGCATATTTAAAAAGCAGGTTGCCAATACCACCATTTAGATAAACGAGTACCATATTTACCTTTTTAATTTCCAGTTTTCCCAAACAAATTTATATTGGTAGGTAATAGTGTGAGTAAGGGATAATTTTTCCTGGATATTTTTCATTCTTGCTTCAGCATTACCCACAAAATCGTGAAACTGAACCTGGATATTCTCAATTTTATCTACAAGATTATTTTCGATAATGAATTCGAGCAGATCATATTCACTTCCTTCAATATTAATTTTGAGAAGATCAACCTTTCTTATAGAATTTTGTTCTAAAAACTCTTTGTAATTTTTGATGGAAATTATTTCAGGTGTTCCTTTTTTCTGATATATTGAAGTGGATTCCGCATTCAGATAAATTGTGTGATCCTGGGTGCTGTTTCCAAGCCCAAATGGGTACACTTTTATTTTTGGATTTCTTTCAAATCTTTTTTTTAATTGCCGGTAAAAAAAAGAGGCAGGTTCAAATACAAAAATAGTACATAGGTATCTGGAGTAAATATGACTTGCCCATTCACCTTTGTATCCACCCAAATCAAGTACAATGGAATTTTCGTTCAGGTTATCATAATCAAGCCGGAGTAGATTTTCTCCATCTATTTTATACCAAATGTCAACGGTCTTTTCTTTTTCGGAAGCAAATAATTTTTTTCTGATTTTTTTTAAGATCCCCATTCCGGATTATTTATAGAAAGCTATGATCGATGAACAAATATATTCTATCTCTTCATTACTCAATTGACTTGCAGAAGGAAGCCACAGCCCCTTTTTTCCAACTAAAAAAGAGACAGGATAATTACCCTCTTTGTTATAAGCAAGCTGTTTATTTATTGGAGGGTACATTACCCGGGTACCAATTCTTTTTTCTTTCAGGTAAGCAATAAGATCTTCCCGGTCTTCAACAAATGAATCAATGAACCAGGGAGTTGTATACTGCAGGTCCTGGTTGAAGAATTGAATTTCCTTTTTATCCGCAAGCAAATTTTTATAAAGAGAATAAATTTCTTTTTTTCTTTCAATGCGTCCTTGTAATTTTTTCATTTGCTCTACGCCAAGGCAGGCTTGCAGTTCTGTGAATTTAAAATTGTATCCAATTGAATCATGTATATCATTACCTCCGCCGCTTCGTCCGAAATCTTTAAGCCTTCTTAGTTTTGCAGCGATGCTATCATCGGATGTTATTAAAGCACCGCCCTGGCCTGTCGAAATTATTTTTGGCGCTGAAAAAGAAAAGCTTCCAACTTTGCCCGCAAGACCAATATGCCTGCCATCCGGATAAAAAGAACCGAGAGATTGCGCAGCATCTTCGATGAGGACGATATTTTTTTCTTTTGCAAGTTTTTCAAATGCATCTATGCCTGCTGCAGGATATCTTCCATTGGCAGATACTAATATGATCGCTTTAGTTTTATCTGTGATCGCTTTTTTCGCTTCTTTAAGATCCATACAAAGGGTGCTGGGCTCTACATCAACAAATACAGGGTTCGCTCCAAATATTTTTATTGAATTTGGAGTTGCGATCATGGTATAGTTCGGGACTATCACTTCGTCTCCTGCATTTATTCCGCATGCCATTGCTGCGAGTGTTAGACTTATAGTTCCATTATTTACTACGATACAATGTTTCGCTCCTGTAAATTCGCTGATCAGTTCTTCAAACTTCGCTGTTTGTTTGAATTCTGTCATCCAGCCCCCACCATCAAGATATTCATTGATGGCCTTTTTTTCTTCTTCACCGAACCAAGGTTCCATTTGCGGAATGAACTTACTTTGCATGCAGTGATAGTTTGAATTTTTTTTCCAGTTCAAGTATATTCTCCTGGTTTCTGTCTTTTATTTTTTTAGCAGGGATACCGGCATAGAGAGACCATGCTTCAAGAGATATTTTGACAAGTGATAAGGCCCCGAGACATGCACCGTCATGAAATGTTACGTTAGGTAAAACGACCGAGCCAGAGCCGATAATACAATGCCTGCCAATAATGATCTTGCCAATCTCTACATTGGCTTTAAATTCCAAAGAAACCATTGGAGTTGCAATGCCATCACTATAATCATCTGATCCTGCTGATAGAACAACGTTGGGCGCAGTAGTAGAAAATTCTCCAAAAGAAACGAATGAATTTTTTCCACCAATAATTTTAGTGCCTGAGCTTATATGAACATTTGTCGTTAGCTCTAATGCGGTAGATATATAAGTAAAATCATCAATAATGCAGTTGTCGCCAATAGAAACCAATTCGGGATAACGGATACGAACTGTTTTTCCTATTATTACGTTTTTGCCGCAATGCTTTAGATCTTTAAAATCAAAAAAAAGATTTTCCATTATTGTATCATTTCTTTATCCAGCTCAACGGATGTAAAAGGTCCTGGCTTTACTTCAAGAACTTTTGTATTGTCATCAAGAATATAATAACCATGCCCGATGTTAAATATGATCCCAATGTCACCTGCAGATAATTCTTCTTGTAAAAAGATCGTGTTATTCTCATCGTAAAGATCAACACGCAACCGGCCACTTAAAAGGATAAATGTCTCTTGTGTCTGTTGAACTTCTCTTGCATATATTTTGTGACGGTGTGCTTTTAAAACTTTGTCTTTATTGTACCACCATGTACCAGCCTGGATATAGTTTTTATCTTCTGTTAAAAAATCCAACCCTTCTTTCCATTCATTTTGCTTATGAAAAATTGCAACAATCTCGCCGTTATGTACTATCTGTCTCATTAGATTTGCTTGTAATGGGTAAAGTATTCGTAAAACTTAAAAATACGCAGCATTTCCTGTATACCTTGTTCAATTGTTTTTTGAGGAATGAATCCTTTTGTATTTAGTTTTTCGAATGAAATAATAAAGTGGCGAAGATCTTTATCCTTAATACCAGGATCAATGATCTCAAAGTCTACAAATTTTTTGATCGCCTGTGCCACATCCATTTTTGAATAGTTGAGATGATCAGCACCAGCATTATAAACCCCATTTTTTAGTTTGTCGAAATTTTCCAAACCAAACAAATAGCAGGCGGCGGCATCATCAACATGAATAAAAGTGCGTTTTGCATAGCTGTCAAATAAAACCACCATTTGCTCTTTCACGGCTTTAAAAGTAAAATCATTTACCATTAAGTCCATTCTCATTTTCGGACTGAAGCCAAACACAGTTGCAAACCTGAAACTTAATGAATTCTCTTTTTGAGAAACTATTACCTCAGCTTCATATTTGGTACGGCCATAATGGCTAACTGCATCAATAGGAGTTTCTTCAGTGCATACATTTCCTGATTTTCCATAAAAAGAGGTAGTAGATGCGTAAATGAGTATTTGATTTTTACTAAGCCCGTCAACTAATTGTTTGGTCGCGTTTACATTTATGTCTTGCGCTACTGCAGGGTTTGATGTGCAAGCGGGAAAACCGCTTATTCCCGCTAAATGAAAAACAGCATCATATTGTGAAAGGTTTTCAATTTTATTTCGAATATCATGTTTAATGATCGTTAGATTCGGATTTTCAGCAATATAAAGTGCCGGCGCAAATCCATACATGAAATTATCCAGCATAGTAACATCATACCCTTTATCCAATAATAATTTGCAGAGTTTTATTCCTTTATACCCAGCTCCACCGGTAACCAATATTTTCATTTGTTATTCTATTTTTAATAAACAATTATACAGATTTGTCAATATAAGGCTTGTTAAATAATTTATTAACGAGTTATTTTTTTTGCGCAGCAAAAATATTGAATTGTGCCTTAAGTCTTTAAAAAAATAGCACATATCTTCGTTTGTTAACGACAACAGCAATGGGATTTAAGAATGACCTGCTTACGAAAATGGAAAGGGCTATCGGCATTCTCACAAGCCAGGAAAAGCTAAATGCTGAAGTAACGTTTTGGCAAAAGGAGATAAAAGAAATATCCATTTACAATAAGATCGTATAAGTCAAGGGACATTGGTTTTAATCAGATGATATTTGTGTTTAATACCAAAGCCTCGCTTTCACTTTTCGAAGATAATCTATCGTAGTTTGTTTGATTGGTGTTCTTTTTTCTGTTGACGAAATAGAAAAAATTTTTTTCCAACCACTGAAGAATCCTCCCATATTAAACCCGGTTTCTTTCAGATATTGCATTGACCACATAAAAGCCGTTGAATAAAAATATTTCTTAGGCAAATATCGCCATGCTACCTTACTTTTATTCAACCACATCATTTGTAGCTTTTCTTTCTTAGGTTTTCTGCCAAGAGGTGATTCTTTATGAAGCATAACAATTTTATCGCTGTAGACGATCGAATATCCTGCATCCAGAACCCTGTAAGCCAGGTCATATTCTTCCATTCCATAAAAAAAATCTGCAGGATATCGGCCAAGTTTTTCGATCACCTCTCTTTTGATGGCGTGAGCTCCGCCAGCATAGTAGTAGGTCTCAAAAAAAGGTCTGTCTTTGTATTCATTAAATTTTTTATGCGGCAATGCATTTTCCTGCATTTGCAGTGTATCATAGTAAAGAACTTTGAAAGAAATGATCGCTTTTGGCTTGTCTGTGTTGCTTTGCTCAAATTCACTTAGAAGATTTACAAGGCAATCTTTATTTTGCAAAACTGCATCGTCATCCAACATAATATTGATCGGCGCCTTTCCCTTTTGCAATGCATAATTTCTTCCTTTTGCCACACCGAGATTTTCCGCTGCATCAAAATATTTATAGGGAAGCGAAGGGTGGTCTTGAATAAATGATCTTACCTGGTCATAACTTTCTGTGGAGGCATTATTGACAATGATAATTTCTTCCAGTAATTGATGTGCCTCGTCAAGTTGACTTATGTTTTTCAACAAGTCAAGCAGATCTGCTGATCGGTTATAGGAAAGGATTATAAAACTAAGAGGCTTCATTATTTAATAAATTTTCGAAAAGTTCCTGGTATTCTTTGTGAAACTGCTGTATATCAAAATTCTCAAAAGCTATTTCAATATTTTTTTCACCCATTTTTTTAAGCAAGCTCCGATTTCTTTCCAACTGTATAACTTTTTGAGTTATTTCGTCAATGATTTTTGTTTCAGGGTAACTGTGGTTTACAATAAATCCAGACACTCCATCTTTTATAAATATCGGCACATAACCAACATCTGTGGAAACGATCGCAGCGCCGTAAGCCATTGCTTCCATTAATACAAGGGGGCCGCTTTCAGTTGTGGAGGGAATTATCAGAATATGGGTTTTACTATAAAGATTGTTTAATTCTTCCTTATCACTAATATCGCCATGGAACCTGCAATAAAAATGCAAATCTTGGGGAATTGATCTGCTTACATCACCCGCAAACTCAACAATTGCCTCGATGCCAGCCACCTTGATGTTTTTAGCAACTTGCGCAACGATAGCAGGTCTTTTCTCAATAGAATCACGGCCTGCAAAAAGTATTTGCAAAGGGTGGCTAAAATAATCTTTGAGGACCTTGTTTCCGGGAAGCTCTATTCGGCTCCTTATCCAGGTAAAATTCTCAAAGACTTTTTCCGGAATATTATAACGTTTGTATAATTGAGCATGTCTATCAATAATTTCCTGGCTGACCGTGATATTTTTTTTGTAAAACTCAAGATAAGGTACCCTGATAAGTGAAAACGTATTCAATGCATGTATCAATTCAACCTGTTTGACTTTCTTATTAATCCATGGAGAAATTTTATAACCAAAATTAGATTGTCCATTAAACACAATTGGTTTCAAAGCCTGATGATTGATATATCCGCTTATGATCCCCCTATGAATAAGATTCAAAGGGAATAGCCATTTGTTATCTGTAAATTTTGAGATATCTTTTATATAGCATCCGCTATTTTTAAATTGTTCTAGAAAACGATTATTGAAAGATCTTCTTGTAAAATAAATTATGCAATCACTACCTCCTATAGCCTCTGTGATCTCGGCATGCACTTTTTCTGCGCCACCTGTATGATAAAAGGGGAAGAAAAAAAATACACGATATTCTTTTTTAAGCGGATTTAAATATGCGATAAGGCGGCCAACCAATATAAATGGATAGATGAATAAGTGTTCAATAGATCTTTTTAAAAGAAATAATGTGTACGTCACTTTTGTTTGACGATAGTTTTTAATTGTTTAAAAAATCCTTTCACCATGTTAAGGCAACCATACATAAATGTTCTCCACGCAAACAAACTTAACTTCCCTTTTTGAAATTGCTGCCATGCAAAACGAAGTTGGGTTTCTCCAATTTTCCAAAATACATTCTTTTTATTTGACCTTGTAAATGAGCTGGACAATATCCGGTGTTGCAGAAGCGGCTCGGAGAGTTTATGAATAATTGCCCCATCACATATCATTCTTAACCATAAATCATAATCTTCAGACTGTGATTGTGTATGATTATATTTATATTTTTTGAAAACTTCGATTTTGCCCATTACTGTCGGGTGTGCAATGCAATTATCTTTTGGAAGACATTTACGAATATCATCTTCGCTGATATTCATTTCATCACTTTTCCAGGTTCCACACGGATCACCGTTTTCATTAATAAGCGCTACAACTGTTGCTAATAAGTCTACACCGTCTTTTTTATTCAAATAATTGAATTGTTTTTCAAATCTTTCCCTAAGCGCAATGTCATCTCCGTCCATGCGAGCAATATATCTGCCTCTGGCAATATCAATTCCTTTATTTAAAGTAAATACAAGACTTTTTTTAGTGTTATTGAATTGATACAAAATCCTTGGATCTGAAAATGATTTAATTATTTCTCCGGTGCGATCAGTAGAGCCATCATTGATTATTATAAGTTCGAAATCAGTAAAAGTTTGGTGCAGCACACTCTCAATTGCTTGGGCAATATATTTTTCACAATTATACGCCGGAAGGATAACGCTTACCGCAGGAACATTCATGACAGCAAAATAACCATAAAATCGTCAGGCATCAAACCCTATTAGCAAGGGCTGTTTCTTTCCTGTTTCGCCATTCCATAAAAATTCCTGTGGCAAATACAACCAATAATACAATTGAAAAAATAGAAGTGATACTTTTCCCTTTATAATAACC
>DASYQG010000609.1:0-11283 GCA_036005825.1 Chitinophagaceae bacterium
AGTCGCATTGATCTGTTCAGTAACTATAAAACAAATCCGGAGAACATAGATGTGCTGATGAATAACTTGCTAACAATGAGATTTACTAAAATATTTGCAACCAATTTTAGTCTTGACCTGATCTATGATGATGATGTAAAAAAGAGGTTACAAATAAAAGAGGTCCTGGGAATTGGACTTACTCTGAAGATATAGACCGCAAAAATTCAAACTTAGAATTCAAAAATTGGTACCAACATACACATAAATCTTACTTTAAAAAAGTTTGAAATTTGCTTTTTTAAATCTCATTTTCTCCTATCTATTCCCTTAGTTTCCCGGTTTTTATCTGCTACTTTTTTCTGCTAACAATTCTATTCAAAAATTGAATTAAACTATTATCTTTGAATGCACCGTCACCAAACGGCCAGATTTTTAAACCTATAACTGACTGGTATGAGAAAACTCATCTTTACACTATTTACTTTTATTCTCACCCTTTCTCTTTTCGCACAGAACACTCCGGCAACTAATAAAAGCAAACGCTTATGGGCTACAGAAGGCTATTTTAGTTTTAATGTAGGACAAGGTGGAAGTCGTAACTGGGCTGCAGGTTCTGAAAAATTTACATTGCAAACTGCTGCTTATTTTAATTTCCAGGCAACCCGTAAATGGAGAAAAAATATCTGGGAAAATAGTCTTGATCTTTCTTATGCTTTGACAAATTCCAGTTCAACAGGTTTCAGAAAAACAGATGATAAGATAGATTTCGTTTCTATGTTCAGGCACCAGGTCACCAAAAAAGACAATGTGGTTGGTATCGGAGCATGGTTCAATGTACGTACACAATTTCATGATGGATATGATTATGACGAAGAGCCTAAGGAACGAATTTCTGGTTTAATGGCTCCGGGCTATCTCACTCTTGGTCCGGGCTTTGACATTCGTGCAAAAAAGGCCAGCCTTTTTGTTTCGCCTGTAGCACCACGTTTGATCCTTTTTACAAATCAACCTTATAGTTTCAATTACCAGGGTGGAGTTAAACCGGATGGTTCTCAGGAAATTCCTCTTTCATGGCATTACAATGTTGATCCTGTAAGAAAAGTTCGTTTCGAACTTGGTGCTTTGGTCTCAGTAAAATATAAATGTGAGGTCGCGAAAAATATTAATTATTCCACCCGTGCAGATTTCTTTTCAAACTATGTTGATGACCCGCAGAACATCGATATTTTCTGGACAAACGTATTTCATTTGAAAGTAAATAACTGGCTGATCGTTAATTATAATTTTGATCTGATCTATGACGATGATGTAAAACTTTTTGGAGAAAACAATAATAAAGCGGCCACACAGTTGCGTTCACAATTGGGAGTGGGCTTTGCGGCAAGGTTTAAATAGATTAATATTTTTATAGTAGGCTAAAGTCCCGTTATTTTGTAACGGGATTTTGCTTTTTTCCCGAAGAATTGCTTCGGTTCAACCTTTAAATTTTTGAACTTGAATAATGCGTCGTACCAAATAAAGTTGCCACAATTTGAAGGTCCTTTTGACCTGCTTTTATTTTTTATTGAACGTGATGAACTGGATATCTATAATATCCCGATCACAAAGATCACGAACGATTTTCTTGATTATATACACGGCCTGGAGTCGTTGAATATTGAGCTGTCAAGTGAGTTCATTTTATTTATTTCCACTTTAATGAGGATCAAAGCAAAAATGCTTTTGCCAAGAAAAGAATTGGATGCGCAAGGAAATGAGATCGATCCAAGACAAGAGTTAATAAATAAAATTCTTGAGTATAAAAAATTCAAGGAAGCATCAGCGCAAATGGCTGAGATGGAAGCTAACAGAATGCTGATGGTGAAAAGAGGAAACCTGCAAAAAGAATTATCAAAAATAGGAGAAGAAGCCGCAGAAGGAACGGAGATACAAACTGTCACTATGTTCAGGCTGATGCGTGCATTCGAAAGAGTAATGCAGCGTTATCATGACACAAAGAACAAGCCTGTTCATACCGTAATTCGGTATGAATATACAATGGAAGGCAGCAGAGATTTTATGCTTTCAAAAGCCCAGGAAGAGAAAACACTTTCATTTGAAAAAATATTTGGTAATTGTGATAACAGGGTACATGCTATTTTTCTTTTCCTTAGCTTGCTTGAATTAGTGCAGCAAAAATTTTTGAAGATCGTGATGGGAGAGGGAAAGAACAATTTTATAATTGAATATAATGAGCCGGAAAACCGGCTGGCTGAAATGGAAGACATTATTCAGCCACACTAATATTTTCACTGTGCAAGTCCTGGTTGGTTCAGGAATTTTGCATTTATTATTAACTACAAACCTAAAAATTTACACATGAAAAGATCAGCAACCGCCAACTGGAAAGGCTCCGGTAAAGAAGGAAGTGGTAAACTGCTTACACAGACCGGGGTAGTAAAAAATAAAGCATATGATTATCGCAGCCGTTTTGAAGATGGAACCTATACAAATCCGGAAGAGTTAATTGCCGCAGCCCATGCAGGTTGCTTTTCAATGAAGCTGAGTTTTGTATTAGGGGCAGCAGGATTTACTCCAAGCCGTATCGAGACAAAAGCTACAGTTACACTGGAAAGCGGAGCGATTACTGGAAGTCATCTTGAAGTAAAAGCAAAAGTGCCAAAGTTGAAAGCAAAAGACTTTCCCCAGTATGCTGAAGAAGCAAAGAACACTTGTCCAGTCAGCAAAGCACTTGCCAGTATCAATATCACTATGGATGCACAGCTGGTAAAAACATTTAAGTCAAAGGCTGAAGAAAGTAATGCGGGTGGAGGTGAAGAGCAATAATCCAAAAATATATTTGTGATCCCCGTCGAGTCGGGGATTTTTTTATTCAAATATCCAAAGCAAGATCGGCTTTGAAGATTGATTGATCAACGGTTTTAATAGCTGAAGAAATTGCGTAGATACAGTTGGACAACCATCGCTTTGACAGATATCATCCTTGACTTCTGTTTCCGGAACACATTCGTGTGAATGTAAAACGACAAAACGTTTGAATGCGTTGTTGTTTGTTGTATCTAATCCATAAAGTTTATAAGCAAGTCCAAACCTCCCATAATAGGGGTTGGCAATTTTATATTTGCCTAACGAAGTACAACCACACCCCGGTGTATTGGAATATTTTCTTCCTTCCAGCCACATTTCATTGCAACGGCCATGAGTAACCAGACCTGATCTTTGAATGCTGTCTTTTGCGACATTATATACGAAGAACCTGTTTTGACCAGACGGCAATGTCATATCAATAAAAAAACATACAGATTCATTGTATCCATTCTTTTTAATAAAGGAGGCTGCTTCAATTGATTTCTTTTTCAGTTTTTCAACTTCGGCAATTTCCGTATGGTACTTTTTTTCGGAGTGAATTGAGTTATTCGCTTTAAGTCTTTTCCAAATACCAGAAGAAGTAAACCATGAAAACAAAAGAAGGAAGATGAAGAATACAAGTAAGGCTTTGGCTCTCAGCATAAAGAATGGTTAAGCTGAAATGGGATACTTAACCAACGAAAATCCACAAGAATTTTCTTATTAACTATGTTAAAGGTTTTTGAAAACTCACTGGTTGCCATTTCCAATAGGTAAAAGAACGGAGCAGCTTATGCAATCAGAAGAGCTGATTTTTTGCATACTTAAATTTAATTCAAAAAGAACTAACGGAATTAATGAATAAATGTGTTTCAGGTCAAAATGTGGTCTTTTTATCGGTTGATTTTTGAAGATCAACATGGCAAAAAGACGGCGCTGGAACAAAAAGTGGAATGATAGCTAACAGTAATATTGTCTTAATAAGGCCAGTTTTATTTATCGATCATCGCCTGCAGTTTGCTGGTTTGAATATTCTCCCTATTGTTTTCTTTCATTATAAAGCCCATGCTGTTCTTTTTCAACAACTCTGGCATACGATTGAACAACAGTTTAACAATACTAATGGCAGCATTCTTTTTTTGTGCTCTTAACACATCATCGTATTGACCGTGGAATGAAACTACAACATTATATATTCCGGATATCAGCGACAAATCACAATCGTCACACTTTATATCATCAGCATTATAGTTAAAATAAGCAGAATCGGCTAAACCCGTAATCGTCTCCGGTCTTCTTTGCCAAAGGTTAATATGATCTGCAACATTATTATTGTAGAACACCAATGCTTCAGCTTTTGATTTATTTTTTATCACAGATATCTTTATAGTCCCATAATCAGTCGTTTTCCAAAATTCATAGAAACAACCCCGGTAACCTTCCAGCGGATCGTCCGCATAAGATCTACTTAATGGATGTGTAAAAGGCGAAAGCTTTGCTATATCTCCTGCCGGCAAAATCGTACAGATGTCGGGAAGGCTATCAGATAAATTTTTTTTTGAAAAATTCTCAACGGCTTCCTGTTGCGGCTTATTAATGATGAAGCTCAGCGATGCAATTCCCAAAAGAGTTAATATTTTATTCACGATTCAAACTTTTAATTTTTATTTATCGATCATCGCTTTCAACTTTTCAATCGGAAAATTTTCTTCAATAATTCTCTTGAAATCCATGCTCGAGTTTTTGGTTGACCCGCTTAACGAATTCCTTGTTTCTTTCATCTGCTTCAATGAATTTTCCATTTGATGGATTTCGAAATCATTTCCGTTATTTTTTTTTGCTTCATCGATTTGTTTTTGCAGTTCAGCGATCTTTTGATCCAATACTTGTACAGCTTTTCCCATTTGCTTTTGCATTTCACGTTTATCAACTTGTGTGAAAGCAGTCTTAGCCACGAGGATAAAAAACAATAAAGAAATTAAGACACGCATAGTTGCCCCTTTAGTTTTTATATTTTAATAAACTCAACTCTTCTGTTATTAGCTTTACCGGCAGGTGTATCATTTTTATCAATGGGTTCACTTTCACCTTTGCCATCTGTTTCCATTCTACCTTCAGCAATACCAAATTCCTTTGATAAAGTTTCTTTTACTGATGCAGCTCTGCGTTTTGAAAGATCAAGATTTGTATCATCTTTTCCATCAGCATCCGTGTGTCCAACAATTTTTACTTTCAGATCAGCATATTCATTCAGGACATTTGCCATTTCTTTCAATGTACCATAGGATTCAGGTTTGATCGTGGCGCTGTTCACGTCAAATAAGATTCCGTGTGTCACCCATTTATTTTGTGTAAGTATTTTATTGCGGGTATCGGGCATACCGACCGCGACTCGGAGATTGCTTAAGTAAAAGTTTCCGTCGTCAGTAGCTGCCTGCAGCCAATAAACAACGGAGTTGTAAAGGGCATTTTGTGACAAAACTTTAGGCAGATCCCAAACTTTTTCCTGATTAAAATATACACGAACTCTTTCTTTTTGGCGCCACAAAGCAACATGAACAGGTTTTGTTTTATCGGAAAATTGTTTTGTGCCGGTATTCATAGAAGATTCACCTACACCGTCTTTTCTGCGTTCTATCATAGACGTACTATTTCCATCAGGATATGGGGCTACTGTAAACGTAAACCGGTTATTTGCAGATTGCCAGCTCTCTGGATGATTGCGGTCTGCCAGTGTTGTAAGGCTGGAATAAAAACTCCAAACCTTTCCTGGATTATCGCAAAGCAAATCAAATTCAAACGTGAAATTATCAGGTAACGAATCAATAAACTCCGGCATGAATACACCTTGCTTGCTGATCTTAAGCCATTTTCCCAGCAGGCTTTCTATAGTTACAATTTCTGCTGAAGCATTGGTATTCCATTTATCAGGGAAATCGCCGACAGCATCCTGGGCAAAGTCTTCGAAGACAATAATTTTTTCTCCCGGCACAAAATCATATTTGCTATAGGTTTTTAAGGTCGCAGGGCCAGTTTCAGTTTTTACAGTTTCAGTTGTCCCTTCTTGTTTTTTTGTTGAATCCCCTGTATTCTTATCCTTGTTCTTATTTGGATTCATCGCATCATCTGCAGTTTTATCAACCGTATTATTCACTTTGTTGTTCGCATTATTATCCACTCTGTTTTTTACACGATCAGATACTTTTTTTAAGATCTGGCCATTGCCAAAGTGAATTAGTATACAAAGACTGAAAAGGAAAAATATTTTTTTCATAGCCTATAATTTTTATGATGGAAAACAGGTTGAGAGGAATAATTTTTTTGACAGTAAAAGTTATAGAAGGCAAAAGTGTACAGCAATAGAACAAAAGTTAGAGGCAGGTATTACCTGCCTCATAAACGAATAAGTGAATAATGGAAAATAACTTGACTCATTTTTATTAGTAGTTAATGAGTAGTTATAGGGGGTGAAAATGAAAATAGAATGAAGTAATGTTTATTTCAATAGAACAAAAGTTATATAAAGTCGTGAAAAGTTAGTTTCTGCCAAATACTTTGTTAATAGCTTCAGTGCGATTCTGCACATGTAACTTTTCATAGATGTGATGAATATGTTGTCGTACTGTGCTAACGGAGATGGAAAGTTGATTGGCGATCTCTTTATATAATAAACCTTTAGCAAGCAATTGAAGGATTTCATTTTCCCGACTGCTAAGGGCTTCTACGTTTGCAGTTTCTTTTTGTTCGCTTCTGAAAAGTGTAACAAGTTTACGGGCAATGTTAGCACTCATTGGGCTGCCGCCAATATGCAGCTCTTTTAACGACTCAATTAATTGAACAAGACCCGTGTTTTTAAGAAGATAACCTGATGCCCCTGCTTTTAATGCCTCAAAAACTTTTTCATCATTTTCGTAAACAGTAAACATCATGAACTGTGTGGCGGGTATCTTATCTTTTATTTGCCTGATGCATTCGATGCCATTCATACCGGGAAGATTTATATCCATGATCACAATATCCGGTTTTAATTTTGGCAGATCATAAGCAGCTTCTTCGGCTGTTTTAAATGTATCGAGTACTTTAAAATCCTGGCTAAGAGAAATAAAATTTTTTAGTCCATCTCTTACTTCATCAAGATCCTCTACTATCGCTAAAGTAATACTCATGTCTTTCGAAAGTAATTTTAACAAAGTTGTTGCCCAATAGAACGAAAGTTATGCATTAAGGGGGATCGAAAGGTTTACAAGGGTTCCTTGCTTATTTAATATCTCGATCTTGCCGCCAATCTCCTTCACTCTTGATTCCATATTACTTAATCCATTGCTGAATGAACGAATATCATTTTTATCAAAACCGGTTCCATTATCTTTTAGCTTTATCGTTAGGTGATGATTGATATTGACAATTAATTCAACTTCGGTAGCCTGTGAATGTTTTACCACATTATGCAATGCCTCTTTGATGGTCAAAAAAATATTTCTGCGGAATTCACCGCTTACAAAAACAGACGGAAAACTGTCAGGCATTTCTGTTTTACAATCGATCCCGTTTTGTGAGAGATATTCCATTGTGTAAGCACGGGTATAAGAAAGAAGGTCGCTTAATGAATCATTTTTTTCATTCAATGCCCAAACGATCTCACCCATCTTATCGATCATTTCATGAGAATATTCCCTGATCTTATTTACATCTTCTTCAATTGGTTCGTGTTGTTGTTTTTTGATCCCTATTGTTTCACTTAAAAATTTTATACGTGAAAGGCCGGCGCCAAGATCATCATGCATATCAGTTGCGATCCTTGTTCTTTCTTTTTCGATGGCTTGTTGTTTTTCCAATACAGCCATTTGTTTCTCCAATTTTCTTCGATAATAAAATCGGAAAGCAATGATCAATAAACTAACTACAAGTAAAGCCATAACGCTTCTGAACCACCAGGTTTGCCACCACGCTGGAGCAATGAAAAACTTATAGTTAATTGTTTTCTCAGGGTAACGGCCGGCAGGAAATATAGCTTTGATCTCCAAATTATAATTACCCGGAGGAAGATCAATAAATGACACAGTAGCATTGTTCGATGGCTCTGACCACTGATCATTGCTGCCTCCCGATAATCTGTAACTATATAGAATTTGTTTTTCATCAAGAAAAGATGTAGCAGCAAAATGGAAACTTAGGTTATTTTGTTTATGAGACAACGACGCAATTGGCAAACCCGGAACTGTATCTTTTCCTGCTTTTATCAAACTCACCATTAGCGTTGGTGAATAAGATACCGGCTGTTTTTTTTCAGAAGTGATCTTAATAAGCCCGTTTGAAACGGCACCCCAGGCTGTATTATTCTTATCAATAATAATTTTAAAAACACTTTGATAGATATTATTTTGTTTAGTAAGATTTTCAACAACTGGCATCCCATTCTTAATTGAGATCTTATCAAGTCCTAAAGCGCTACAAGCCCATATATTGTTTTCTGTATCACAGGCAAGATGTGTTGTAAAGTCATCAGACAATCCTGATGCAGTGGATATATCAAACTTCTTTACCAGGTTTCCGTTATCCAGTCTGTACATATGAATTCCGTTGTTCCGCGAACCTATCCAGATATCATCATTTTTATCAATGATGATCGATCGGGGAGAAAAACCCGCAGCCCCTATATCAAAACTTATCGTTTGCTCAAAATAATTCGACGGATTATCAGGATGGGTCCGGAACATACACAATTCACCTGCACGGGTTGCTAACCATATGTTTCCTTTGCTGTCTAAAACAGGGTAATCGGCATAATAATTTATTTTTTTCTGACAAATGACATTACCATTAACAACTGCGCTGATATGATATTTACCGCTTATAATAAAGCTGCCATTTTTATCAACGATAGAATTTGCAAAGACATTATCACTTGAATCTGTAAGGATGATCTGTGAGAAAAGCGTACTATCTTTTTGTGTCAGTTTATAAACATTATTGCCCCATTTACCAAAAAATCCATACGGTGTTTCATATACCCGTTCTACACTATTTGCATTTTTTATTTTGTAAAAATATTGTTCATTATTCCAGATAATTGCTGCCATTGATTTGCGGCTTGAGTAGATCAATAAATGATCTTTAGTTTCATTATATGATATGTCAAGAGGTTGAGATAAATTAAACGGTTGTTCTGCGATGGAAAAATTGCTATGTACCAATTTGCTTACTCCTGCATTATTGGTGGCAATCCATGTGATACCCTCACGGTCCTGGAAAATGAAATTAATAAAGAACATATTTAAGCCCGATGTTGTAGAAAAAAAGGTAGCGGATCCATCAGGCATTGCTTTTATTAAAGCCTGGCTTTGATCACCTAACCAGCAATTATTTCCGGCATCAAAAAGAATAAAATATCTGCCACGTTCTTTCAATTTCTCGAATTTGTCAGGCAATTCCTGCAAAACAAGTTTTCCTTTATGAAGAAGGGCGGTATCCAATGCCATGATCTTTTTTTCTGTACTCACCCAAATACGACCGTCTGGCGCTATATTAGTAGCAAAGATGTTTGGTAACTCTGCCACAATTTTTTTTGTCTTTTTATTATATAAGTATAGTGGGTTTTCCTGACCTGGTAAAAGTGAATGATCTCTTTGTATCAGCAAGTAATCTCCAATAGAAAAAATATAGGCAAGATAGGTATTGATGTCTTTGCCATTGATATCAATTAAAGGAAGTTTGAGAAACCGATCTTTGTTAAAATAAAATAATCCTTCTTCAGCGGCGGCATAAACATTTCCTTTTTCATCTTTGCACAAATCATTTATAATACAACCAATGTTTTGTGGAAACTCTTTCATCTTTCCATTCACCAGGTAGTTGATCCTGCCGCAATTGGTTACGATCCATATGGAATCGTCGCCCATTTCCATAATATCGTTTACGATATCAAAACTAAGCCCATTCTTAGATGTATAATTGATGAACCGCGCCCCGTCGTAAATACTTAATCCATTCAATGAGGAGAAGTATAAACGGCCTTTGCTATCCTGGTAAATGCTTCTTACCTGGTTGCTGATCAGACCATCTTTGGGAGTATAATGAACAAAAGGATATTGTTGTGAAAAGCAGTTTACACAAATAAAAAAGTATGCAAGAAGAAGGATGGTTCGTTGCATACTTAAATTTAAACAGAATATTTATTATGCAGCCATCTTTAAAATATCTATTAAGGTTGAGTTGCGGCGCACAGTCTGCACTGAGCGAAGCCAAAGTGTTCAACTTTCTTTTCCCTATTGTTTAAATGATATTTATAAAAAGGTCCTGCAGAAGCAGGACCCGGAACCATAAAACACACCAATAAGAGCTTTATTCGGTGATCAGTAAGCGACCGGAATAATATTTATATTGACCCGGACTTTCCAGTACCCTTATTCGATAGAAATATAAACCTGCTGATACATTACCGAGCGGCGTTTGATTATGGTAATTGACGAACCTGCTCACCAATTGACCCTGCACATTCACAATCAAAACTTCATTTTCATAAATTCCGATCTGCGGTATTGTCCAAACAGTATTACGCTTCGCAATTGTTGGTATTTTGAAAGTTGCTGTTTCTGTCGTTACATCTTTGTTTGGGGAAGCACTATTTGGTTTGCCTTTATCATCATCAATGATCATGACATGACTGTTAGGATCTGCGGGCAAAAGAACATTCACAGGATCACTAAAGTTGATCTTGAATCTTTCATTGCTTTCTCTCAGCACATCACCGATCACCTTTACTTGTAATGAACTTGTTGTTTTGCCGGCTGAGATCGTTAGTGTTCCTGTTGCAAATTCATAATCAGTTCCCGCGATAGCATCTTCATTTATTGTCTTGTATTTTATTGATACAGGTGAGACCACTGGTTTATCAAGGGATACTTCAATATTAACTGTAGTGAAACCGGCATCGCCTTCTTTTGCAGGATAATTTCTTGTCATCAATGTTGGAAGATCTTGAGTACAACCCTCATCTATTTGTCCATTGCAATTATCATCAATACCATTTCCGCATATTTCAGCAGCACCCGGATATATTAATGCATTATTATCATTGCAATCGCTTTTATTGGTCACGAAACCACCTCGTAGTCCGCATGCCACCACACTGTCTGCAGCGTCACCATAACCATCGCCGTCTTTATCAGCATAATAAGTTATAGCTTGCGTCACCGTCATCTTTATCGTATTCGATATTGCGGTTGATATTATTGCGCAATTAAGTGATGATGTTATGATCACTTGAATAGAATCCCCATTTGCCAATGTTGAACTTTGATAAGTATCACTGTAATCTCCTACATCATTTCCATTTATTCGCCATAGGTATAGCGGAGTATTGCCGCCATTTGTTGGATGTGCTGTAAATGTCACCAGCGTGCCAGAACAAATTGTAGTGTTGTCGGCTTCAATGCTAACTGATGGCATTACCGG
>DASYQG010000610.1:0-5475 GCA_036005825.1 Chitinophagaceae bacterium
CTATTGCCTGCGGGAAAACGAAGAAATTTATTATTACCTATGGATCCATTATGGAAATCGGTTATAACTCCATCACTGGATAAAGTCAATCCTCCCAATAAAAAGCTTCCATTATTTATTTCAGCGCCTCCAATGATCATATCAGTTCGACTTCCACCAAATATTTTTGTCCATTGAGTGTGTCCGTTTGCGTCTATCTTAACAACAAATGCATCTGGTTTAGAATCTCTCACTGCTAATCCTAATGCTGCATAACCTCCATCCTGGGTAGCAATAAGGTTAAATGCCGGAGAGTGATGAACACCATCTGCACTGGCAAAGTTTTTCCAAACAATGCTTCCATCCGATACATTTATTTTCCATGTCCATGCATTGAAATCTCCATTGTTCCCAACACAATCGCCATCGGTTGAAGCTGCATGACCCGTAAGCACCAGGTTGCTATCTGCTGATATTACTGATGCATTGCAATATTCAGAACCGGACCCTCCATAACTTCTATACCATTTTGTATTAAATGTAATGGCGTCAATTTTCGTAGCGAAGCCTCCACCAAGGTCCTCAACAGTTTTTTCATTTGTCGTTGTTAATGGTACATCAGCGTTACACCCGGTAACAAATAGATCACCTCTTATTTCATAAATATTATAAGCAGCTTCATAATTGGCAGTTCCGATAGTTGTTGATTTAATGATATCGAAAGTGTTTGGGTTAATCTTAACCAACCACCCGTCATAGTCCCCATGATTTCCTGAAACATCACCGTCATTTGAATTGGTTTGTCCTACAAATAGAATGTTTCCATTTCTGTCAGTCATTATCCCCTCTGACTGTCCGAGGTCCCAAGTAGATTCTGATTTATTTCCACCATAACAACGTTCTTTAGCGAGTTGTCCATCACTGCTTGTTTTTACCAGCCATACATCATCAGTTCCCGGTGTTCCATGATGATTCGTTACTTTATCATTGGAACCGGAAGTACCTATAGCGAGTATATCGCCAGATGCTGTTTCCATAATATTATAAAACACTTCATCATGGCTGCCGCCATAAGTCTTTTTCCAAATAATATCCCCATCAGCGTTTGTCTTTAATAAAAAAGCATCAAAGCTTTGATCTCTCACATCAAAATCGCCGTCTTTTGAATCAGTGTAACCACAGGATAGAAAATTTCCATCTCTGAGTTTAATTACATAAAGAATACCATCTTCTCCAGTCCCTCCGATACATCTGAGATGATGGAGTTGTGGGTCTTGCCCGGTTTCAAGTAAAGGGAGTATATTAATTGAAAGGATTAAAAAGCTTCCCAATAAAAGATTCTTATTTTTCATTTTAGTTTGGTTTTAGATTGGTTGCCCTTTCGGCAAAATGGAAGAAGAGAATTTTAGCTAACCAAAGAAATGATAAGAATCAAAGCAAGTCAATAGCTGAAACAAGTGGAATTCATTTGTAAAATGACTTATTTATGGGGGTGCCTGTTGTAGTAACTAAACGTAACTTTAATATGATGGGCCGCCGTTATTTATTCAAATCATTTATTTGCCTGTATATTCATTTGTTCTCAGCAAACTTGCTGGCGCAAAAAGATAATTTCCCTTTTCAGCAATTTGAAAAAATCACTACAGAGAATGGGGTTTCTAACAATACGGTTTACGAAGTGCTACAGGACAAAAAAGGGTTTCTCTGGATTCTCACCGGCAATGGGCTGAACCGGTATGACGGTTATAATTTTAAGATTTACAGTTATGATCCCGCGGACAGCAATTCATTGACAGGCGGGCTATTTTATTCATTGGTGCAGGATAAAAATGGCGTGTTGTGGTTTAACAATGAAACTAAAGGGATATATTCTTTCAACCCGGTGACTGAAAAGTTCTTTCACTATCGACGTGATACAAGAAATAAAAATTCTTTGATGGATGACGGGACAGCGGGGCTTGTCGTAGACAAGGCTGGAAATATATGGATTGCCACACTAAGCGGATTGGATAAACTCGATCCCCGAACCAATACATTTACCCATATCACGCATCAATCAAATAAAGAAACCAGCCTTTCAAATAATTTTATTTCGGCCATTACAATTGATGAGGATGATAACCTGTGGCTGGTAACCGGTGAACCGGGACTGGATTATTTTAATACCCAATCTCAAAAACTGATTCAGCATTTTAATTTCGGTTCATCTTCCAACCCGATCGAAGACTGGAATATCCATGCTTACCGAGCTAATGCCGGCAGAAACGGAAATGTCTGGATCGGCAGCCGGGCCGATGGTTTGTATTGTTATAATACAAGGACAAAAAAAATTATTCATTTCCAGTATGAAAAAAACAATCCATATTCTCTGTCGCATAATGGAGTGTACAAAGCATACGAAGACAAAAACGGAAACCTCTGGCTGGCAACTGATGCAGCCGGTGGCTCCATTGAATTTTATGACCATGCCAGTGGCAGATTTTACCACAAATCAATGGATGACATTCAATATCTCGATTTCCTGGAAGACAACTCCGGTAAGATCTGGATAGGCACCATGAACGGAATTTATACCTGTTCACCGACACTTAAGAAATTTGAATCTTACAATCATGTTAAAGGAGATAAAAACTCACTAAGTAGTAATGAGGTTAATTGCTTTTTGCGTGACCGTTCAGGAAATATGCTTGTAGGTACCAATACGGTCAATATTTTTGATTCGGTAACAAAGAAATTTACTCCTCTCGGTTTGAATGATATTTCAGGGTTTCTCCTGCAAAAATGCTATGTATGGAAACTATACCAGGACAGTAAGAATATACTCTGGATCCCTACCATATTTGGTTTGCTCTCTTATGATCCGCTGACAAAAGCACAGCGCTGGTACCGGTTCGATGATAAAGATTCCACTTCTCTCGGAGCAACATCCTGTACGGGGATAATCGAAGACAGCAAAGGACGTTACTGGGTAACTACCTGGTTTGGCGGTTTCGAAGCATTTGACCCGGTATCTGGCAAGTTTCGCTATTTCATGATACATGAGGGAGGAAATTCTATCAGCACCAACACCGTGGATGGGATATTTGAAGATTCAAGAGGAATACTTTATATCGGGAGCCCGAATGGAGGGCTTATTACTTTCAATCCCGATAAGGAGACTTTTAAAATCTACAGGCACCGGGTAAACGATCCTAACTCTCCCAGCAGCGATAAGACACTAAATTTTTTGGAATCTAAAAATGGAGTCATTTGGTTTTGCGGCGACGGTGGAGTAAATGCATTTGATCCCGTAACAGAGAAATTCCGGGCATTTACCACAAAGGACGGGTTGTGCTCGAATGTTGTAACGAGTATTGTGGCTGATAATGCCGGAAATCATTGGCTTGGAACACAAAACGGGTTGAGTTGTTTTACACCTCCCGAAAACCCTTTTGATTCAGGCAGCAAATTTCATTTCAGGAACTATAATAAACGCGACGGATTGCCGGGAAACGCCATGACGCTCTCTGCTGCTTACAAAGATGTTGATGGTAAACTTTATTTCGGTACAGAGTCACCTGGGTTCTTTTGTTTCAGACCGGATGATCTTAAAGACAATAGTTTTAAGCCCCCGGTTTATATCACCGATTTAAAACTGTTCAACACAAGTATTCGTCCCCATGATGCGGATAGCATTTTAAAACAACCTATTGAACTTACACAACAAATCACTCTTTCGTATGATCAAAACGATCTTTCACTGGAGTTTGCTGCGCTGAATTATATTCATCCTGAAAAAAATCAATACCAATATAAGCTGGAAAACTATAATAAAGATTGGATCACTACCGATGCAAACAAACGATTTGCCAGTTATACTAACTTGAATCCTGGTAAATATGTATTCAGGGTAAGAGCCAGTAATAACGATGGTGTGTGGAGTCCACATGAAGCTTCACTAATAATCATTATCACACCTCCTTTCTGGCAAACATGGTGGTTCAGAACTTTAGTTGTGCTCGCAGTCGCAGCTCTTGTATATGGAATTTACCGCTACCGGCTTAGTCATATATTGAGATTACAAAACATACGTAACAGAATAGCTGCCGACCTGCATGATGATATTGGTTCAACCCTCAACAGCATTTCTGTTTATAGTGAAGTGGCAAAAAAAGATCAGGATGGAAAAATGGAGGCATTGGAAATGATCGGGCAAAGTTCACGCAAAGTGATTGATGCGATGAGTGATATAGTATGGACCATCAATCCTGAAAATGACAGTTTTGAAAAGATCATTTTGCGGATGCGTTCCATATCTTATAATTTATTAAGGGCAAAACAGATCGACTTTAGTTTTAAAGCGGATGAAAATCTGAATGGTTTGAAACTCTCATTGGAAGAACGAAGGAATTTTTATCTTATTTTCAAAGAGGCATTGAACAATCTTGTTAAGTATTCCAATGCAAAAAGAGCATCTGTTCTGCTTAGTAAGAATTCACACCATATTTGTTTATTGATCCGGGATGATGGAGTTGGTTTCGATACCACAAGAAAATATAACGGTAATGGACTCATTAATATGAAAAAAAGAGCAAAGGAGATAAAGGCAGAATTTAGCATTGATTCCGGAAATGGGATTGGGACTAACATTGAACTGAAACTGAAAACATGAAATGAGCCATAAAATTTTCAAGCTAACTTACAATTCAGCGATGAATCCCGCCTATGGCGGGACCATCTGACCATACTAAAAAAATAATAACTGTGCAGATGAAAAAGATAAGGGTCGTCATATTTGAAGACAATCGCAATTTGCGGGAAAGTCTTTTTAAGTTATTGGAAACAAGCGATCAGTTTACCTGCGTGGGTGCATTTGCTAATTGTGAAAGAGTAGTTGAAAATATTGAAGAAACGCAGCCGGATGTTATTTTGATGGATATTGAATTGCCTTTGTTAAATGGTATTGAAGCGGTACGATTGATCAGGGAAAAATATCCCGACGTTAAAATATTAATGGAAACAATTTTTGAAGAAGACGAAAAAATATTTCAGTCCATTTGTAATGGTGCACAAGGGTATATTTTGAAAAATACTCCGCCTGAGGAAATACTTGATGCTATCAGAGAAATTTATGAAGGGGGAGCACCCATGAGTCCCATCATTGCCAGCAAGGTATTACGGATGTTTAAATTCAATCTCGGCAAACAAGCTGAAAACTCCTTCGATCTTTCCTCAAGGGAAAAAGAAATTTTAAAATGCCTTGTTGAAGGGATGAGTTATAAGATGATCGCCGATACCTGTTTCATCAGTGCTGATACGGTGAACGGTCACATAAAAAATATTTATAAAAAACTACAGGTTCATTCAAAGGGAGAAGCGATTGCAAAAGCAATTAAGGGTAAAGTTGTTTAGTTTTTGATTACAAACTGTCAATACCACTTTATGAAGCTGCTTTTTTTGTTCTTACCGTTATTATTAGCCACTTATGCTTTCGCTCAAAAGAACGAATACGGAAGC
>DASYQG010000611.1:0-2220 GCA_036005825.1 Chitinophagaceae bacterium
CGGTGTTCTTCGGACCTTTGGTGATCAATGATACAGCAAACAAAAATACAGTTTTTGCCGGCTGAGATAGAACTAGTATCAAGTCCGGATATTATTTTAACAAAGAATGCCATTCTGCAAAAAATAAAATCATTCCTTGAAGGGTTCCAGCTAAAGCAACAGGATATTATACAGAGATATTTATCACATCTGCCAGAAGAAGTGCTAAAGATCTCACCAAAGATCTCAAGAGGAGAAAACTACAAAGGCTTGCCCTGGCTCGTGTTGGATAACCCAAGATATTTTCAACATAACAACATTTTTGCTATTCGCACTATGTTCTGGTGGGGAAATTTTTTCAGCATCACACTTCATTTGTCAGGAAATAATAAAACCGAACTTTTGAAAAAGATCTCCGTCCACTTTTCATTATTGGGCGAAAGTCATTTTTATATATGTACAGGCCAAAAAGAATGGGAACATGATCTTGATCCCAACTCCTATAAAACGATATCATCTCTTACTAAAGATGAATTAGAAAAAGTAATTACTGAAAATAGTTTTTTGAAGTTGGCAGTAAAATTTCCAATCGATTCCCTTGAAGCTATTGAAGATAAACTGTTGAGGAATTATGAACTATTAGTAAAATGCTGCTGCTAGTTACTGCCAAGACGATGAAAAAGTTCCTTTACCTGGTAATCCCAAAGCCGGCTTTGGTCTTTGATCTCTTTCTTTTCTGCAAAATCTTTTATAACAAGAATTGTCTGGTTAGTAACTTCTGACTTTTCAATTTTGAATTCAAAGAATTCTTCCTTGGGAGCGTGAAGCCAATGAAATCTTATGAACTTGTCTTGTTCTTTTTCCAACACTTCTGCTTTCTCGATTGTACCATTCCATGTAAAACTGAAAATATTATCTCTATCATCAACTCTATCCGCAAACCATTCCTGTAATCCTGCCGGTGAAGCCAGGAAATCATATAAAATAACGGGCGAACATCTTACGGGGAATTCTAAAGTGTATAACTGTTTTGCCATTCTGTTTAATCATTCATTATTAAGATAAGGTATTCAACTCGTGCAATAATAAAAAATTAATCAGTCCCTCAAAGTATTTTCCCTATTATTTTTCCCAGAATCCTTGTTTATTAAGGTATGTGGAAAATAAACCAACTGATACATCGTTAATACCTTACTAAAGAATATTTTGGACGTATCGGTAATTTGACTAAATTGCTTTGACGTTCAATACGTTCTGAGGATATAGAAAAACCGTGCGGATTTTTTGGGTAACAATTACCAAAACTAAACCAATATTCTTTTTACCCTGAAAAACCTAAACAACCCAATATACCTATGAGCATGAGGCAACTCAAGATCACGAAGTCGATTACGAATCGTGAATCGCAAAGTCTGGAAAAGTACCTGCAGGAAATCGGCAAGGTAGAATTAGTTTCCCCCGAAGATGAAGTAAAACTGGCTCGCCTTATTAAACAAGGTGATCAAAAAGCTTTGGATCGTCTGACCAAGGGCAATCTTCGTTTCGTGGTATCTGTTGCAAAACAATACCAGAACCAGGGGCTATCATTACCTGACCTGATCAATGAAGGCAATCTCGGCCTGATAAAAGCCGCCCAGCGTTTTGATGAAACCCGTGGTTTCAAATTCATTTCCTACGCAGTATGGTGGATACGTCAAAGTATTCTACAATCATTGGCTGAACAAGCCAGGATTGTTCGTCTGCCATTAAATAAAGTAGGGCTCACCAATCGTATTCAAAAAACTTACTCGCAATTGGAGCAGCAGTTTGAAAGAGAACCTTCTACTGAAGAAGTTGCTGAGGCCTTGGAAATGGATGTTGAAGAAGTAGCCGCTTCAATGGGAATTTCTTCAAGACATGTAAGCATGGACTCTCCAATGTCGGAGGGTGAAGAAAATACATTGTTGGATGTACTTGAAAATCCCAATGCGGAAAAAACGGATGACAACCTGATGTATAATGAATCATTGAAGACCGAAATAGAAAGAAGCCTGACCACTTTAACCGAAAGGCAAAAAGAAGTGATCTGCTATTTCTTCGGAATCGGGGTAGACCACCCAATGAGTCTTGAAGATATTGGCGAAAAATTCAGCCTGACAAGGGAAAGAGTTCGTCAAATTAAAGACAAAGCGATCACCAAACTGAAAACAAATACCCGTTGCCAGGTTCTCAGAACTTATTTAGGCGTATAACAAATAAAAA
>DASYQG010000612.1:0-1632 GCA_036005825.1 Chitinophagaceae bacterium
TGTTGCCAGTTTCCAATTCTGTTTTCATTTCATCCAGCAACTCTTTGCTTACTTCAGAAAAATTATTCACGAAATTCAACGGGTTTTGAATCTCATGTGCAATGCCTGCTGTCAATTCACCAAGCGACGCCATTTTTTCTGATTGGATAAGTTGTTGCTGCGTAGCTTTTAAATTATCATAAGCCTGTTCGATCTTAATTTTTGCTTTGTGTTTTTGCCTGTTATTTCTATAAGAAATTATTGCAAGTAATAACAACACTCCAATACCTGCAACCAGGAAATATGTTCTGATCTTATTTTGAAAAGCTGTTTTATCTTTTTCTGCTTCCCTCAAACGGATCTGTTCGCTAAAAGTGAGATTTTGAAATTCCGTCAGATGTTTGATCCTTTCCTGGTTTAAACTGTCTTTTGCCTTAAGTGCAAGACCCTGGTACTTGAAGGCGCTGTCAAATTGACGATTGAGTTGATAGCTCAAATAGATGTATTCATAGGCGACCCCGATATTAATTTCCCCTCCTGCAACGGCGCCCATTGATTGAATGGTAGCAAGATTTTGTCTTGAATAATACAATGACGAATCTTTATTTCCCGCAGCAAGGTAATACCTGGAGAGACGCAAATAGCTCCGGCTTTGAATGGCAACGTTGTTCCATTTGATTGCAGATGCTATACCTGCATAATAATATTGCAGCGCCAGCGATAGCTTTCCCGATGCCATATAGATATCCCCAAGTATCATGTTGATCTGACAGCGATATTTTTCAAACTCTGATCGTGATTGAAGTTGTTCTGCTTCTTTTTCGTAAAGGAGCGCAGAATCAAGTTTATTTATTGTTATGTAACTCTGTCCCAGGTTCATATTGGCAAGTATCATACGTGGCATATACCCGATCTCAGTGCCAATTTTTTCTGCTTCCTTGAAATGAATAATTTGCTGTTCGGTGTTTCCCGTTCTCAGCATCAGTATTGCAAATATGTGGTGCGCATACGATAGCGCTAATAACCGGTTGTTACCTTTAAAACCCAGTAAGGATATATCCCAATAAGGCTCCTTCTCTGTGTTACGATCTTCAGATATTACAAAGGATTGCTGTAAACATTGAAGTGCTTCTGCGAATCGGCCTAATTGGCCCAATTGGTACGCTTTGTTTGACAAAGACATGGATTCGGCGGCTTTATAATGATTTCTTTGCGCAATTAACAAACCCTGCTCGGCATAGTAAAGCGCAGAGTCCCTGTTTGATTCTTCATACACATTATAAATATCCTTTGCGATCTTGTATCGGATTTGTCCATCCGGTGAATTCTTCAAAGCATTAATTAAACTATCAGTCAGGCTTTGCTGCGCATTTACCAAAAATGGACATAGAATAAATAATATGATCTTAAAAATGTTTTTCATTTAGATGAATGATTTGGCAATTGAATTATAAACTCGCTTCCTTCACCTTCTTTTGTTTCCACCTTCAATTCACCACCATGTCCTTTTGTAATTATATCGTATGCCAATGATAAACCCAAACCAGTTCCCTGTCCTGTTGGCTTAGTAGTAAAGAATGGTTGAAATATTTTATCCAATACTTTTTTCGGAATACCATTTCCGTTGTCTTTTACCTTGATCTCGATCTTATC
>DASYQG010000613.1:0-6134 GCA_036005825.1 Chitinophagaceae bacterium
TGCTGGTAATATAAAAATCTCTCTACTCTTTCTTCTCTCCCAACTTATCAATGATAACCGCCAGCAATATCACGCCGCCTTTCACTACCTGTTGCCAGAACGGTGAAACATTCAGCAACACCAAACCATTATTCAACACACCGATAATAATCGCACCCATGACCGTGCCCCACACTGTACCCTTGCCGCCGCTCAACGAAGTGCCGCCGATAACCACCGCAGCAATCGCATCGAGTTCATAACTGGTACCCGCATTGGGCTGCGCGGAATCCAACCGCGAAGTAACAATGATGCCACCAATAGCAGCAAGTGCACCGGCCATCGCATATACAGTGATCTTTACTTTAGTGATATTGATGCCGGAAAATTTTGCAGCCGTTTCATTGCCGCCGATAGCATAAATATATCGTCCTAGTTTTGTTTGCTGCGTAATAAAAACTGCAAACAACACAACCACCGCTGCAATCCATACAGGAACAGGAATGCCAAGCAACCAACCTGTGCCAATGAATGCAAAATCACTCCCGAGATTACTGATGGGCTGACCTTTTGTATATAACATGGTGAAGCCTCTTGCTATGGTTAACATCGCCAGTGTGGTTACAAATGGCGGTACTTTAAATTTTGTAATAACAAACCCATTAAAGAAGCCCAGGGCTGCACCAATAAGAATTCCAGCAACTACGACACCTAAAATTGTAAATCCAATGAACAGATCAGCTGATGGAATTTTTATACCGTTCTTGAGCAAGCCAGCTGCGATGGCCCCGCACAATGCAAGTACAGAACCAACTGATAAATCAATACCTGCCGTAAGAACTATCAATGTCATACCGGTAGCGATGCAGATATTTACGGCTGTTTGACGTAATACATTTAATCCATTGTCTGCGGTAAAAAACTTATCAGTGAGTATACTTAACACAATACATAATACAACTAATGCAATGAGTGATTGAAATCTGCTCAATTGATTTTTATATGTTGCTGTGACTGCCGACATCCTTTCAGTTAATTTTTATGAATTGCATATTTTAAGATAGTTGCTTCTGTTGCTTCGGCGATAGGAATGTTAGCGGTTAGTTCACCTTCGCACATTACCAATACACGGTCAGACACTGCTAATATCTCGGGTAATTCTGACGTTACCATTACTATACCCATTCCTTCCACAGCTAATTGTTTTATTAGTTTATATATTTCTGATTTGGCATTTATATCTATCCCTCTTGTTGGTTCATCGAGCAATAAAACTTTTGGGTTTTTTGCCAGCCATTTTGCCAACACAATCTTTTGCTGGTTGCCGCCACTGAGGTTTTTTACAATCGTTTCCGTTGAAGATGTTTTTATAGCTAGTTGCCGGATGTATTGCTTAGAAAGTTCCATTTCTTTTTTCCTGTTCAGCATGATACCCCAGCGTTCCAGCTGTTTTAGAATCGTGATGCTCATGTTTGGCCGCACTGATTGACTGATTGAAAGCCCCTGTAGCTTTCTGTCTTCCGGTACCAGTACAATACCTGCATTGATCGCATCGGAAGCTGATTGAAGTTTTAATTTTCTACCATTTATTTTTATTTCGCCTGAACTAAGTTTGGGATACAGTCCGAAAATTGTTTCCATTAATTCAGTACGGCCTGCACCCATCAAGCCGTAGATTCCGATTATTTCGCCGCTATGTAATGTCAATGAAATATTATGGAGAATATCAGCAGAATGGTTGGCTGCATTTTTAAGACAAATGTTTTTTAGCTGTAATAACTCTCCGTTCCTCTCCGAAGCCGTTTCATTTCGCTGAATTAAAATTTTCCTCCCCGTCATCATCTGTATCAGTTCTTCTTGATTTGTGCCTTTCATTTCTCCTGAATTTACTGTTGCCCCATCACGCATTACAATAAAGCGGTCGGCGATTTGGAAAAGCTCGTTCAGTTTATGAGAAATATAGGCAATGGTTTTCCCCTGTGATTTTAGTTCTGCAATGATTGAAAAAAGATTCTCCACTTCCTTATCGCTGATGGCAGAGGTAGGTTCGTCCATAATAATAATAGCTACATTCACATGTAACGCTTTGGCAATTTCAATTAGTTGCTGCTGCCCTACTTTCAGCGAACTGATCTTCGCATCTGGAGAAATATCAAGATTCAAACGTTTGAGTAATTGTCTTGTCTTCTCCTGCATTTTCTTTTTATCCAATACTCCCCAGGCATTCACTAGCTCACTCCCCAAAAAAATATTTTCGGTAATATTTAAATACGGGACAAGGTTGAGCTCCTGGTGAATAATAGCAATGCCTGCGGCTTCTGCGTCCTTAGTAGACGAAAAATGAACAGGTTTATCATTCAGAATAATTTCACCACCATATTCAGTATGCACACCGGAAAATATTTTCATCAGAGTGGATTTACCGGCGCCGTTCTCCCCAATGATCGCATTTACCTTACCAGGATGCAATTCCATATTGATATTATCCAGCGCTGTAACACCGGGAAATTTTTTGGTGATATTTTTTGCAACAAGCACTATTGTACAATTTGTAACTGAACAGGAACTATTTCCAGCTCATTCCATTTTATATGTTCTTTATGAATTTCAATGGCCCCGGTAACGATTAATTTATCGCCTTTTTTAACTGTCATTTTAAAAGTCGGTAATACTGTTTTGCGAACCATCTTATTCAACTCTTCAGAAATATTATTCAGGTCCATTGTATTTGGAAAATCCTTTACATCTACCAATCCGGATGCATCACGGATAGCATTGCCGTAAATAAATTCTGTCGCCAGCTTAACAGTCATTAAAGAATCTACCATTTTTACCTGCAGGGTAATATCATCTTCGTTTATATCTGTGACAACACCTTCAGCTTTAATCAATGCATACCGATAATTACCTATGCCCAACGCATTACTGTACTTTGAAAACGCATCAGCCGGATTTGCCTGTGCAGCTTTTATAAATGTAGATAATTCAACTGCGCTACTAATTCTTGCAGGCAACTTTTCTTCCCATAATTTTTTTGAAAATACTACAGCATCAAATTTTTCATCGATTGCTACTTTCATCCCACTTAGTTTTTTTACATAAACTGATTTGTATGCAACCAGCCCAATGACAACAATCAACAATAAATATTTTATATACTTATTCATCCAATAAATTATTTTTTACCGTAAGCGATATAGTCCTGTATGTTTTTGAAGGTTACCAACTCCACTGCCACCGGTATCTTCTGCGGGAAATCTCTTCTTCCCTTTATATACTCGTCAGCAAACTGTGCAGCTGTCTCCGCCATCACTTTTGGAAACTGCATACCTGTTGCTACTACTTTATTTTCATTGATAGCAGTGATCACATCTTCTGCGCCATCAAAACCAAACACTTTTACTTTATCAGCTTTACCTGAGGAAACCAAAGCCTGGTAAGCTCCCATCGCCATACCATCGTTGCCACAAAAGACTGCATCAATATTTGGGTGTGCCTGTAAAATGGATTCCATCACTTCCATTGCTTTGTTACGGTCGAAGTCGGCGCTTTGTTGCGCAACCATTTTTAATTCAGGATAATTATCTACCACACTATGAAACCCTTTTGACCTTGCCCATGTATTATTGTCACCGACAATTCCGAGAATCTCCACATAGTTTCCTTTTTTATTCAACTGTTGTGTAAAATATTTTGCAATAGCAACTGAGCCCGAATAACTATCAGAAAGAATTTGTGAAGTGGCTGCATTGTTGGAATTAATTTCCCTGTCCATACAAAACACCGGCACCCCGGCCGCTTTTGCTTTCAGCACATTAGCAACAGAACCATCTGCATCTGTTGAATTAAAAAGAATAGCCTCAAAACCTGCAACAATAATATTTTCAAAATGGTCGCTTTCTAATGCCGTGTTATTCTGGGAATCAAAAATTTTTGCATCATATCCCAATGCTTTTGCTTTATCAGCAGCGGTATTAGCGAGGAAAACAAACCAGGGATTGTTGAGTGTAGAAACAACAATAGCAACCTTATGTTTTTTAGCAGCAGGCGATTTGCTTTTGCATTGAAGAAAAAAACAAGAAAGTAATAATAAAAAATATGGCAAACGTTTTAACATCATAGTTGTTTTAATAAGCCAGGAACAACATCAGCAATTCCTTGTTCATTTATTCCGTAATGATTAAATATATCCTGCTGTGAACCTGTAACAGTATATTCATCAGGAATTCCAATTATCCTGAACGGTTTAAAAATACCATGCTGCATAAGGTATGAAGCACAGGCTTCGCCTAAACCTCCATACACACTATGCTCCTCGATCGTTACAATAGTTTTGCATTTATCTGCCAAATTTGCAAGCAAAGAAGTATCTAAAGGTTTTATAGTGTGCATACTCACAACCGTAGCAGAAATATTTTGTTCTTTTAATTTTTTAGCTGCCCGCAATGCCGGATAAACAGTTTCGCCGGTTGCAATAATTGCCACATCATTTCCCTCTGCAATTACTCTTCCTTTTCCAAATTCAAACAAATCGTCATTTTCTTCTTTTAATAAAGGCATTGGTTTTTTTCCAAACCGCAAATAAATCGGTTGATTAGTTTTTGAAGCCAATTTAATCGCCTGTTCGGTTTCAAAATTATCAGCCGGTGCCACAACGATTATATTATTAATTGCTCGTAACACAGCATAATCATGCAGACTGTGGTGTGTTGAACCCAGCGCACCATAACTTACTCCGGCGCTGATACCAATAACTTTTACAGGATTATCACTATAAGCCACATCATTTTTTATTTGCTCCAATGCCCTTGCTGTTAAAAAACATGCAGGTGAAACTGCAAATACTTTTTTGCCACATGATGCAAGTCCTGCTGCCACACCGACTAAGTTTTGCTCAGCAATTCCAACCTCGACAATTTGCTTAGGAAATTTTTGTCCGAACGGGGCAAGTTTACCCGAACCACGGGAGTCACTGGTTACAACAATAATATCCCTGTCATGCTGTGCCAAATCCTGGAGTGTGCTGGAAAATACATCCAGGTTGGCTTTTGCTTTTCCTTGTTCTATTTCTGTAACTGCTCCCACAACTATTTTGAGTTTATTTTTTAAAAATCGTCAGGTATAGTAACCATAGCATTATCTAACTCTGACAATGCGTCTTCATATTGTTTTTCGCTTGGCACGCCATGATGCCATTTAATTACATTCTCCATATAACTTACTCCTTTGCCTTTTACAGTATGCGCAATAACTAGATTAGGTTTGCCCTCAGCAAAAGGAAGCGAATCAAATGTTTCTTTAAGTTCATCCAGATTATGGCCGTCAACATGACGAACTGCCCACCCAAAACTTTCAAATTTAGCGTCAATAGGATCAGTATTGCAAACCTCTGCTGTTGGCCCTGTGATCTGTAATTTATTATTATCGATAATGGCACAGAGATTATCCAACTTATAATGTGCCGCTGTCAATGCTGCTTCCCAATTAGAACCTTCAGGCAATTCGCCATCCCCTAATAAAGTAAATACTCGGAATTTCCTGTTGTCTAATTTTGCGGCAAGTGCAGTGCCCACGCTAATAGGTAAACCGTGCCCTAAGGCACCAGTATTTTGTTCAACTCCATTCACTTTGCGGGTAGGGTGACCGATATAATGTGAATTATACTTGCATAATGTATTTAAATCTAGTTCGGGAAAAAACCCTTTATCAGCTAACACCACAAAAAGTGCTTCTACGGAATGCCCTTTGCTTTGAATATAGCGGTCCCGCTCCGGCGATCTGAAATTTTGAGGACTCACATTCATCGTATCATTGTACAATACATTTAATATATCAATGCATGACAAACTACCACCCGTGTGACCAGCATTTGCATGAAAAATATATTTCAGAATATTTTTTCGGTATTGAATGGACTTCTTTTGCAGTTGTTTTATTGTCATAATTAATTATGTAAATATGCTTCCCAACCCAAGTAATTTTCAAAAGCCTCTTTTAATATCCCTGCAGTTTTACTTGCATTCATCACCACATGATGCTCAAATCCGTTGCGGCATACATACTGCATCAGGCCCTGTAAATTACTTATCTGTGCTACTGCACGATTACCAAATGTATTCAGTGCATCATTTGTTAATTCGCCTTCGCCTATATAT
>DASYQG010000614.1:0-4434 GCA_036005825.1 Chitinophagaceae bacterium
AATGGCGATCCTGGCTGATATTTTTCCATTGGCGCAACGTGGAAGAGCAATGGGTTTTATGCAAATGGGTTTTGGTGCAAGCCAGGTATTGGGAATTCCCATCAGTCTTTATATTGCCAATCATTGGGGCTGGCAAGCACCCTTCATCATGATTGTGGGTTTGGCGGCTATTATTTGGTTGACGACTTTGTTAAAACTATACCCTGTTATAAAACATCTTGAACTGAAAACTGAGAAGACTGCCATCAAACATTTATGGCATACACTTCGGCTTCGGGATTATCGCACAGGTTTCTTATTAACAGCCTTGTTATCTCTTGGTGGTTTTATGATGATGCCCTGGGGTAGCGCATTTGCAGTAAACAATCTGCATGTATCGTATCAACAACTTCCGCTTCTGTTTATGGCCAGCGGCATCGCGGCACTTATAATAATGCCTTTGGTGGGTAAACTCAGTGATAAAATAGATAAAGTAAAATTATTTACGGTGGCTGCTCTCTGGATGATGGTGGTAATTGTGATCTATACGAATCTCAGCCCCGTTCCTTTCGCCATTATTATGATTATGAACATCCTGATGATGATAGGAATTATGAGCCGGATAGTCCCGGCAATGGCTCTTGTGACTTCGTTGCCCAAAATGCAGGATCGCGGTGCATTCATGAGTATCAATTCATCTTTACAACAAATTGCCGGAGGCATAGCAGCAGGTGTTGGTGGCATGATAGTGGTGCAGCAAACCAAAACCAGTCCCTTGCAACATTATAATACATTGGGCTATGTTATTGTTGTAATAATTATTTTAAATATCATCCAGCTTTACAGGGTAAGTAATTTGATCAAATCAAGAAAACATGTTGATAAACTGTAATGACCAGTTACACTTATCGTTTGTTATGCCTCTTAATTTTTCTTTTTCTTCATCTTTTAAATGATCGCCCCGATATTCTATTTGGAAAACCTAATACCATAATTTTATATTTTGCCAATTATGAAAAAATATAGTTTGTCTTTTGCGACTGCCATGCTGGTTTTATGTGGTTCCCTGCAGGCACAATCAAAAAAGAAAAGCATTTCTTTTAAAGACTCACTTGACAAAGCTTTTGATCTCAGTGATTATATTATTGATGCAAATGGTTTCGTACCTATACCATATATCATAACGGAACCAGCCGTCGGTGGATTTGGTGGTGCTCTTATTCCGGTCTTCATTAAAAAAAGACCTCCTTACCTTGACTCAGTAAATGGCCGCCTGGAAAAAACACCGGTTCATCCCGACATAACCGGGGGCATTGGGGCTTATACAGTAAACAATACCTGGATGCTTGCTGGCTTTCGTTCAGGTACACTTATTAAAAGCAGGATCAAATATATAATTGGCGGTGGTTATGGAAATATTAACTTGTCGTTTTATAAAACCTTTGATCAATCAGGTGAGAAAAAACTCAACTTCAATATCAAAGCGCTGCCTGTATTTTTACAAGCAACTAAAAGGATCGATCTTTCTCACTGGTATGCGGGTATCAAATACCTCTTCCTGAACACAGATGTTAAATATAATGGTGATAAACTTTTGGACAGCCTCGCAAAAACATTTGAGTCGAATAGCATTGTCAGCCAGCTTGGGGGCATTGTTGAATTAGATAACCGTGATAACATTTTTACGCCCGATAAAGGCCTGAAAATCCATTTTGATGTATTAAGATCGGATGATTTTATAGGAAGTGATTATGATTACTGGCGTTTGAATTATTACATGTTTGCTTACAAACCTCTTTCAAAAAAATTGATAGCAGGTTTCAGGTTTGATGGACAACAAGCTTTCGGCGAGCCGCCATTTTATATGCTTCCATATATTAGTATGCGGGGAATCCCGGCTGTGCGATACCAGGGCAAAGCAGACATTCTTTCTGAACTTGAAATGCGCTGGGACCTGGTAAATAGATGGAGCCTGGTATTGTTTGGCGGCACAGGAAAAGCTTTTGACGAATGGAAAAATTTTGACACTGCTGACTGGATAACAAGTTATGGTACTGGTTTCAGGTATCTGCTCGCAAGAAAATTCAAGCTGCGGGTTGGAATCGATGTTGCGAGAGGACCTGATGTATGGGCTTACTATATCGTGTTTGGCAGCAATTGGGTAAAGTAATTATTCAACTATTTTATAACTGGTTTTTAAAACCCTATCCACAATTTCAAAATTTAGTTTAGATTTAGTGACCCATACCTTGATCCCATGCGTAAAACTTCATTAGCTGCCTTTTTATCAGTCTGCTGCTTCTGTTTATTGAATGCACAAAGTCCCCCTCCAAAAATTTTCGAAGCAGTAAAAAACAATAATATAAAAGAAGTAAAATCGCTGCTCGAACAGAAAACTGATCCAAATAGTGTTGATGAGGACGGCGATCAGTTGCTGATGTGTGCGGCACTATATTCTTCCATAGAATGTATGCAGTTGCTTATTGAAAAAGGCAGCAATGTAAATGCAAAAAATAAACTTGATGAAACTGTATTAATGTGGTCCGTTCATGACCTTGCAAAAATGAAATTGCTGATACAACATGGAGCGGATGTAAATGCAAAAGCAAAATCTGGTAATACTCCATTGCTTATCGCATCTATAGGTCATGGAAAATATGATGCAGTAAAATTGTTGATAGATAAAGGCGCCGATGCACTCGCCCTAAACAACCGAAAAGAAAATGCATTGATCAGGGCTTCCTTATTCGGCGATACCGCTACTATTTCTTTTTTACTTAGCAAGGGACTTGATATTAATGCTCTCAGTTTGGATTCGACAACCGCATTGATCAATGCGGTGCTAAATGCGAACAAGCCTGTTATTTTTCAATTATTAGAAAGAGGCGCCGACCCAGATAAACTCAGTTTTTTTGGTTTGACCTCACTATCATTCGCTGTGATCTTTACGGATGCAGAAGCAGTAAAAGCAATATTGAAAAAAACAGAAAAGGTCAACGCAATGGATTCGGGTGGAAACACCGTATTGATGTATGCCGGGTATAACGAACACGACGATGTTGAAATGATACAAACATTATTGGATAAAGGCGCTGATGTAAATATTAAAGCGAAGGACGGTGCAACTGCTCTTTCATGGGCTTCGAAAAAAGGAAATACAGCAACAGTTGCATTATTAAAAAAAGCAGGGGCTAAATAATTTTGTAAAAAATCTTTTATGAAAAAATGGTTCGTTCTTTCCGCAATTGTTATAGGGATCGCATCATTCACAACTATAACAACTAAAAATGGGAACAATGATCCCGAAGCAATAAAAAAAGCGATCAATAAAAGTTTGCCATTGCTGCAAACCACCAGTCATACCTTTTTGGAAAATGCAGGCGGTTGCCAGTCTTGTCATCACCAGGATCTGACCGCAGTGAGTTTATCCCTGGCAAAAGAAAAAGGGTTTCAGATCAATGAAGCAGGTCTTAGCGAGATATTTGATTCTATACAGCAAGTAATAAGATCGCGGAAAGAAGTGTTGGCGCAGAATGATGATCCGGTTGCTATTGTAATGTCAAGTGGTTATCAATTGTGGGCATTGTGGGCAAATAAATATAAATCCAATAAGCTGATTGAAATGTTGGTGAAGAATTTAATGCAACGTCAAACGGGTGAAGGTTCATGGGTAAGCCCCAATCCCCGTCCCCCATTAGAATTTTATTCTTTCAGCGCAACAGCTCTTATGGTAGCAGCTATTCAATATTACTCACCGCCATCTTTGAAACCGGAAGTGGCGCAACGAATTGAAAAAGCCGGTGCCTGGATGATCCGCACCGTTCCGGAAACCAACGAAGAAAAAGTTTTTCAAATACTCGGACTTACATGGATCAATGGAGATAAAAAGTTTATTGAGCAACAGGCAAAAAAATTACTCGCTACCCAGCGTGAAGACGGAGGCTGGTCCCAACTAACTAATCTTGAAAGCGATTCTTATGCAACCGGCCAGGCATTATACGCCTTGTATGAATCAGGACAATTAAAAGCAGATGACCCTGCATATCAAAAAGCCGTTTCTTTTTTACTAAAAACTCAATATGAAGATGGATCATGGAAAGTAAAATCCCGTTCCATTCCTTTTGTTCCTTTTGTTCAGAATGGATTTCCGCACGATAAAGATCAATTCATTTCTGCCGCGGGAACCAACTGGGCAACAATAGCTTTGACCTTAGCAGTAAATAATAAAAGAGGCCTCAATTAGAATAAGATTCTATGAAAGAATATACTACATTCTTTGCACCGATGATATATCTGAAATATGTGGCGCCTGCGATTGAATTTTATAAGAATGCCTTAAATGCAATTGCATTGCGTCAATGGAATAATGATGATGGTTCTATTGCAATTGGGTTTATTTGTAGACGACCCTCATGCAGTGATGGCAAAAGCGGTGGCAGCAGGTGGCACCGAGAT
>DASYQG010000615.1:0-7238 GCA_036005825.1 Chitinophagaceae bacterium
CCGGCAGACAGATCTCTTCCATTCATTATGGAGGCATCCATTTCATGTGTGCCTGTATTTGTAAATACAGATCCCTTTCCGGCATTGAACAAAATATTATTCTCTAATTCTATTACTGCAGCTCTAACCGCATCCAAAGCATCACCATTTTTTTCCAATATCCTGAATCCAGCATCTATAGCATCATTTAATGCCTTGAGATAAGCAGTTTCCTTTTCCGGGGTCATACTTTTCCTTGAGATCGTTCCCGCACCACCATGTACTGCTATCGTGAATTTTGACATAGGTCCGAAATTAGCTATTTTACCTTTTGATATGGCCACCACCTGGAAAGACATTACCAAAAAAAGACTCACTAAAGGCGACTGGTCGCTGGTCGTTGCCAACCTTCTCCCTGTTGTTGGTGTTTGGTTTCTCAACTGGAGTGCACAGGAAGTATTTCTCGTTTACTGTCTTGAAACGATCATCGTTGGTGGATTTACACTAGTAAAGTTGCTGATCACAGGGCTTATTGTAAAAAAAGATGAATGGCAAACAACAGGTGGTACTTCTATAAAGCAGCCATTCTGGTTCTTCATGTTTTTCTTTTTGATACACTATGGATTTTTCGTTGCTATTCAAATGGGAATGTTCTTTGCAGTTTCTGGCCTCGGCGATCAGTATGGAATTACTTTTTCTAATTTCTTTTCCAAATGGCCATCGATGCTGACAAATGATGCTTATATCATGCTCGGAGTTTTTATTGTGAGCTATGGCATTCGTCTTATAACAGATTATATTTTAACCGGGGAATATAAAACCTCATCACTAGGTTACCTGATGTTTCAGCCTTATGGAAGAATTTTTGTACAACAGGTAACGGTTATTCTTGGCAGTATGCTTTTATCTTTCGGCGCGGGAAAAATATTCATACTCATATTTGCTTTGATAAAAATTTTCTTTGAGGTCTTTATAAACTTTGATCTGTTGCTCAGAAAAGCGGCTAAGGGTGAACTGAAAGAATCAGGAGAGAAGTAGTTCACATTCCCGCAAAAGCTTTTCTCTGTCAACAGCTGCAGTCCCCACTTCCTCACAAACCAAACCTCCCGCAATATTTGCGATCTCTGCCATCAGGTGTGCATTTTTGGTTGCCGCATATACCATGGCGGCAACAGCAATTACCGTATCACCAGCACCGGATACGTCCGCTACATTTCGCAAATGACTTGGAATGATCGCAGCATTTTGCAATTGCTGGTAAAAAATTCCTTTCTCCGATAAAGTGATCAATGAAACTCTATGCTGTAATTGTTTTTGAAGCTGCTCATGAATATTTCTAAGCTGATAGATATCTGTGATCTCAAATAGCAGGCTCAGGCCTTCCTGTACCTCTTTCATGTTTGGTTTAAAAATGTCAACATTCTTATAGCTGAAAAAATTCTTTCTTTTCGGATCAACTGCTGTAATTACTCCCGATGCCCTGCATAAAGCAATTGCATCTTCGATCACTCTTTCGGTCAATACCCCTTTATTATAATCTTCGAATATTAAAATATTAGGGTCTTCATGCTCTATAAAATTGGAGATCTGTTTTAGCAGCGCTGTTTCTTCCTCTTTATTAAGATCGTTCGTTACTTCAGCATCAAATCGTAACATTTGCTGATTGCGGCTGATGATCCTCGTTTTATTTGTGGTTGTTCGCTTAAGACTTTTTATAAGGCCTGTTGTATCGATCAGGTTTTCTTTCAATAGTTGTTCTAATTGAGTGGCCTCATCATCATCGCCCGTAACACCGAGCATAAAAACTTTTGCACCAAGACCACTGCAATTCAATGCGACATTACCGGCTCCTCCTATTCGTTGTTCTTTATGATGCAATGAAACGATCGGGACAGGAGCCTCAGGCGATATCCTGTCCACTTTTCCCCAGATATATGTATCGAGCATCACATCACCAATAACTCCAATTTTCAGGGAATTAAAATCATTGAATAATTCTTCGCACTCTGACATTTTGTTTAGTTATTTATTAAATATCCTGCTTTATTTTCTACCAGCATAAAATTACGGGTTAAACTAACATTATTTTCCGGCAAATATTTCTTTATACATTTGTTACAAAGCACAGGATATTATGGCAGCCGCATCAATTGCTGAAAAAATTTATTCGTTGACTGGCATCATTGAAAAAACAGGTCAATGGAAAAAAGAAGGTAAGAAAATTGTTTTTACAAATGGTGTATTTGACCTGCTGCATAAAGGGCATATCTTTTCGCTTACACAAGCAGCTAAAGAAGGTGATGTTTTAGTTATTGGATTAAACTCTGATGGTTCTGTAAAAAGATTGAAAGGAGATAGTCGCCCGATCAATGAGCAGGATGCACGAGCATTATTGCTTGCTGCATTGACGATGGTAGATGCAGTTGTAGTTTTTGAAGAAGACACGCCATTAAAGCTCATCACTTCCATTTTACCCAATGTATTGGTTAAAGGCGGCGATTATACAGTTGATGAAATAGCAGGTGCAAGAGAAGTAATTGCCAATGGCGGTAAAATAGTCATCAACCCAATCCTTGATGGGTTTTCAACAACTGCAATCATCAAGGCAATTTCTCAATAAGTTCTTTCCCCTCGTTTGTTTTTTTCCTGGTTGCTACAGCCATATAATAAAGCGGAATTCCTGCGAGGGCAATAATTAATCCCGGCCAGGTGAACTGTGGTTTATAAACTATTAATAGAGCGCAAAATGCAATGCCCATGATAATATAGAGTGCCGGCAATACAGGATATCCAAATGACTTATACGGCCTTTCTGCATCTGGTCGTTTTTTTCTAAGAATAAAAATTCCGAGGATCGTCATCACATAAAAGATCACAACAACAAAAGAGATCATGTCCAGCAACTGTCCATATTTACCACTTACGCTCCATGCACAAGCAATAAGACATTGAAACCACAACGCCCATTGTGGCACTGCAAATTTATTAAGAGTACTTGCTGGTTTGAAAAACAATCCGTCTTTTGCCATTGTATAATACACTCTTGCTCCAGCCAGTATTAACCCGTTATTACAACCAAATGTTGAGATCATGATCATTAAAGCAATCACCACAGTTCCAATGTTACCAAAGATGACTTGTGAGGCCGCTACTGCTACCCTGTCTTTTTCAGCAGATGCAATTTCATTTAATGGCAATACTGCTGTGTACATCACATTCGTCGTTACATAAATAATTGTAACGATCAGTGTGCCGAAGAAGAGCGCCAGCCCGATATTCCGTTTGGGATTTTTTATTTCGCCTGCAATAAAGGTTACGTTATTCCATGCATCGCTGCTAAAGATGGAACCAACCATGGCTGCAGCGATGGCGCCAAGAATTGCCGTTCCAATCAATGGAGTAAAAGTTGCTTGCCCATCTGCGCTTACAGAAAGATTTCTTATTTGCCATGCATCTGTCCAGTTAGCATCCCATATATCTCCTTTCATCATGATCAAACCAAAAATGATAAGCCCGAATAAGCTTAGCAGTTTGGTTACCGTAAAAGTTGTTTGAATTAGTTTACCGCCTTTTACTCCCAGGGTATTTATGAAAGTGAGAAAGACAATCAAGCCAATCGATACCAACTGTGCGGGGGAAATTTTAAGACCACCTATTGTGAATGCAACAAGATCTTCACTTACTTGTGGAACGAGGTATGCAAGAAACTTTGAAAAAGCAACACCAACTGCTGCAATGGTGGCAGTTTGTATCACTGCAAAAAAACTCCAGCCATATAAAAATCCTGCTAAAGGATTATATGCTTCTTTTAAATAAACATACTGACCTCCTGCCTTTGGGAACATACCACTGAGCTCACCATAGCTTACTGCAGCGGTGATGGTCATAAAGCCTGTGATAAGCCAAACAACGATCAGCCAGCCTGCCGATCCAACATTACGTGTGATATCAGCGCTTACAATAAAAATACCAGAACCGATCATTGACCCTGCAACGATCATTGTTGCATCTAAAAGACCGAAAGACTTTTTGAAGGCGGGTTGTTGTTCTGTCATAGCGTTGGTTTGGTTTTCAAGATAAGTAATTCGGTTTAGAGAAAGAAAAACTCCTTTCATAAATGAAAGGAGCAGGATAATTAGTTAATAATTCAGCCGGAGTTATTTCTTTTTACCATAAAATGCGTTCAGCCCTTTCAATAACTCAGATGTCACATTGTAGGCAGTGTCGGTATAATAAAACAAACCAGGTTCCCTTGCAATGATGTAAGAGTACTTTTTGTCTTTATTGAATTCTTTACAATAGTTTTTTATTTTAGTTACTATCTCCTGCTGCCTGGTCATAAAATAGGTCTGGTATTTCTGATTAAGGTCAGCTGTCCTATTCTTGATCTCTGCATCCATTTGTGCTAATTCATTGCTAAGTGAATCCTTTTGCCGGGGAGATAAATTTGCACTCTGTGCCTGCAATTTTTGATAGTAAGATTGAAAACCACTTCTCATCTGGTTGATAGTATCATTAATACCAGCTTCCCTTTTCACTACTTCAGCCTGCACTTGTTTCCATAAAATAAAATTTGCTTCTATAGAATCCATATCGAAATATGCTACAGGAGTATGTTGCCATTGAGGGGCCGTATCAGGATCTGTCCGAGCAGGTGTAACAGACGATGTATTATCCTTCTTATTAAAAAAGAGAAAAAACAATATCCCTACACAGATCAATAAGATAATGTTGAGAGCTAGTAAACCTTTATTCATCTATATATTTTTTATTTTACCGCCTTCGGCGGTTTATATTTTTGTTAGATGGAATGCCAGGATAGCTTATCGGCTGTAAAATTCACTACGGGCATTTCATGCAAATTTTTTGGCAAGTTAAACAAAGCCTTCAGGGCAAATATAATCATTCGGGTCACTTTAGGAAACAGTTAACAGGCTTAGGAATCGACAGTCAATAGTTCGGAGTACATAGTCCTATTTCAATAAAAAAGGAGCAAAATTTTCATTGCTCCTTAATATTTTCAGGGTCCTGACTCCGAACTATTGACTAAGAACTAAAGACTCAGTTATTCTTCCTCATCAAAAGTCATCGCTTCCCTTGTCGTTTGCAGCAATTCATATTCTTCTTTGCTGCCAACAATCATGTTCTCGAATTCACGCAAACCTGTACCAGCAGGAATTGGGTGACCAGTAATAACGTTCTCTTTTAATCCAAGCATATCATCAGTTTTACCATGAATAGCTGCAGATGAAAGAACTTTAGTTGTTTCCTGGAATGATGCGGCAGATATCCAGCTCTGAACACCAAGAGATGCTTTAGTGATACCAAGTAAGGTTGGTGCCGATGTAGCAGGACTTGCATCACGGAATTCCACAAGCTTTTTATCATTTCTGCGAAGAATTGAATTCTCTTCTCTCACTTCCCTTAAACTTACGATCTGACCAGCACGAAGCTTGGCTGACTCACCTATTTCAGTCACGATCTTTTTATCAAACACCCAATCGTTCTCTTCGAGGAATTCAAATTTGTCTACAAGATCTTCTTCCAGGAATTTAGTATCACCCGGATCAACGATGCTTACTTTACGCATCATCTGGCGAACAATAACTTCAATGTGTTTGTCATTAATTCTTACACCTTGTAAACGATACACTTCCTGGATCTCATTTACAACATACTGTTGTACGGCAAATGGACCTTGAATTGAAAGAATGTCCTGTGGCGAGGTCTGACCATCTGATAATGATGAACCAGCTTTTACAAAGTCACCATCCTGCGCAAGGATCTGTCTTGTCAATGGCACAAGATATTTTTTCTGCACACCATCTTTTGCTTCGATGATGATCTCACGGTTACCACGTTTGATAGCTCCCATAGAAACTACACCATCAATTTCAGAAACGATAGCGGGGTTACCCGGATTTCTTGCTTCAAACAATTCAGTAACTCTTGGAAGACCACCCGTGATATCACGAAGCTTACCAAGGATCCTGGGGATCTTTACAATTACCTGTCCAGCTCTTACATCATCATTTTCTTCAATTACGATATGACTTCCTGTTGGAAGGTTATATGATTTATGTTCTTTTCCTTCTACAATTAACTGCGGGATCTTTGTTTTATCTCTTGTTTCAATTACCACTTTTTCACGGTGACCAGTTTGTTCATCAGATTCTTCGCGGTAAGTAACGCCTTCGATAACGTTATCAAATTTGATCTTACCGTTTATCTCTGCCATGATAACATTGTTGAACGGATCCCATGTACAGATCAGATCACCTTTACTTACTTTCTGACCATCTTTTACATTCAATGTAGCGCCATAAGGGATGTTATTTGTAATTAATAACCGATCATTCTTTACATCCATGATTCGAAGCTCACCTGTACGACCGATTACTACCTGGTTCTTGGTTCCTTCGTTGTTTTCAATCATAACAGTTCTCAAACCGTCAAACTGAACAACTCCTTCGAATTTTGCCGTTAATGTAGATTCAACAGCAGCAGAACCTGCAACCCCACCCACGTGGAATGTACGAAGTGTAAGCTGTGTACCCGGCTCACCGATCGATTGCGCAGCAATGATACCAACAGCATCACCTTTCTGTGCAAGATTTCCTGTAGCAAGATTCTTACAATAACATTTAACGCAACATCCGCGTCTGCTTTCGCAGGTAAGTACTGAACGTATCTCAACTGATTCTATACCACTTTCTTCAATCCGTTTTGCGATCTCAGTCGTTACCTCTTCTCCGGCATGAATAATGAGCTCATCATTTTGCGGATCATAAACATCATGTAATGATGTACGTCCTTCAATACGATCGCTCAATGGTTCAATAACATCTTCATTATCTTTTAATGCGCTGATAGCAATGCCACGCAGCGTACCGCAATCTTCTTCAGTTATTACAACATCCTGTGCCACGTCAACCAACCGACGTGTTAAGTAACCAGCATCGGCTGTTTTCAAAGCCGTATCGGCAAGACCTTTACGAGCACCGTGTGTAGAGATAAAGTAATCCAATACGTTCAATCCACCTTTGAAGTTGGAAAGAATTGGATTCTCAATGATCTCGCTTCCTGTAGAGCCTGATTTTCTTGGCTTAGCCATCAATCCTCTCATACCAGCAAGCTGTTTTACTTGTTGTTTGCTACCACGGGCACCAGAATCAAGCATCATATAAACAGAGTTGAAGCCCTGCTTATCGGCACTCATCTCACGGATCAATGTTTCAGTGATACGCGTATCCACACGG
>DASYQG010000616.1:0-3456 GCA_036005825.1 Chitinophagaceae bacterium
AGAAAGAAATTTTGCCCTTGGCATTGCAAGCATTGTATGATACCAGCTGTATTTGTTTAAAGCACTAACTCCCTTTTTAATCACATTTGCACCGCCGCTGTTACGATCATAAAATCTTCCACTGCTGTTTTCACTGTTTACGCCAAAACCAGTATTCAATTCAGATTGAATATCTATTTTTCTTTTAAAAATTGCCATTAACTACTTATTGAATAGTCTAAGATAAGAGTTCGTTTTTTCATAATGAATAAACGAACATTTATTGTGATGTTCATTTCACTCTATTTCAACTGCCCGGCCTACTTATTCCCAAAATTATAAAAGGCCAATCCCTTATTTTGGATAAAATTATATTTTATTTGCATAAACTAAGATTGTGAAGCTTCTACTACGTGGATTTATTTACAGAGTGCTTTTTACCGTTATCGGTTTTCTGATCAGTTTGCTAATAGCAAAACTTGCAGGCGCAAGTCAGTTTGGTACTCTATCATTGATCATCGTAAACGCAGCTTTCATTTCTATCATTACCGGGTTGGGAACAGACGCTGCAATTGTTTGGCATGGGATATCTGATAAAAATTATAGCAGGGATAAAATGTTTTCTTTTACAGTGATAACAGCAGCCATCCAGCTTTTATTCTTTTATATCATTGCCATACTTGGCTATATTTTTTTAGGTCGTACACTACTCGGTGGCAGCTACGACCTAAAGATATTTTTTGCCGAAATAGTTTATTTTACGGGCCTGGTACTAATGGATAAATTTTTATCACTTTATTATTCGCAGCATGAGGCGCAACTTTGTAATAAAATAATATCAATTGTTTCCGCCATTTTGCTCCTTTCAGTGCTTATTATCTGGATGGCCGAACCTGGTTTAATAACAACACATTCAATTTGGATCTACAGCCTTTTTATTTTTATACCGGCTTTCATTTTGTCTTTTTTTTTCATCGTGAAATATAACCCGGCGTATAAAAACATTTCACAGGAAGAAATGAAATCTTTTTCCTCCTTTTCTTCTATTGTTTTAATTTCAAATATTATACAGTTCATAGCATTCCGCGCGGATTATTGGCTTATTAATATTTTCTATAACTCTCATGAAGTTGGAGTATATGCACAAGCTTCAAAATTTGCACAGTTATTATGGATCATCCCGGGAATATTAGCCGGATTGATACCACCGGCTTTAAAAGATCAAAATCAAAGGCTCACTAATGCAGAACTTGTTTCAATTTGCAAAATATCATTATTTGCACATGCTATTTTAGCTTTTTTATTAATAATCGTGGCATTTCTCATTTATAATTTTTTTCTTCCTCTTGATTATTACAAAGGTTTTTTACCCTTATTAATAATGATACCAGGCTATTTACTGTATACGATCACTATAATACTGGCAGGATATTTTTCAGCTAACAGGTTGTTGAAAGTAAACCTGTTTGGAAGTATTCTCTGTTGTGCATTGATACTTTTATTTGATTTGCTATTCATACCTTTTCTGAGTTATATTGGCGCGGCGATCGCCAACCTCATTGCTTACTCTGTCACTACCATTTATGTTATTAGACGATCCAAAGGAAAATTCAGCTTATCTTTTAAAGATCTTTTTAATTTTAAAAAATCTGATTTTGATTTATTTTTATCGCGAATCATAAAAACCGATAACAAGGATACATGAAGCAAGTCGTATATTGTCAATTGATTTTATCAGAAGCTATTGCTATCCTATGCCCTGATAAAACTAAAAATAGACTGGTATGAAAGTACTCTGGTTAGCTAGTTGGTATCCAAATCAAACTCGTCCGTATGAGGGAGATTTTATTCAAAGACATGCAAGATCTGTCACAGCATATTCCAAGGTAACGGTGGTTTATCTTTCTCAAGCTGGAGAATCTCTAAATATTTATAATCCCCAGTCTATAGAGCAAGAAAAAGATAACGTCGTTGAAAAAATTATTTTTTTTGAATTTAAAAAAACAGGAGTTAAATGGTTTGACAAGGTTAAATACAATATTATTTACTACAAAACTTACAAAAAACTAATAACAGAATATATCAAAACAAATGGCCGGCCTGATATTGTTCATGTACATGTGCCCATGAAAGCTGGTATGATTGCTCTATGGATGAAACGGCGTTGGCGAATCCCTTATATTGTTTCAGAACAGTCATCTTTGTATAATAGATTTTCTCCTGGAAATTTTCACCAAAGAAGTTTCATCTATCGTCATAATGTAAAAAGAGTATTCAATAAGGCGGAGGCGGTTACAAACGTTTCTGCTGTCGTTGCAGATGAACTAAAAGTTTTGTTTGATCTCTTTGAAGTAAAAGTTATCCATAATACAGTCAACACATTCTTGTTTAACTACCAAAAATATACACCTAGTAAATTCAGATTTATTCATGTTTCTACCTTGACACATCAAAAAAATGTTGAAGGCATATTAAACGCTGTTAAAGGTCTTTCAAAATTACGCCAGGATTTTGAATTGGTAATTGTTGGCCCTGTTGGCCCGGAGCTTATAGAAATGATTGCCACACTCAACCTAGCGTCACTAGTTGTTTGTACAGGGGAAATTAATTATCCTGAAGTAGCTTCTCAGATGCAGAATGCTTCAGCATTTGTTTTATTTAGCAGACATGAAAACTTTCCATGTGTCATAGTAGAAGCACTATGTTGCGGCCTGCCGTGCATCGCTACAAATGTGGGAGGAGTGCGGGAAGCAGTTAATAACGATAACGGAATTATGATAAAATCGGAATGTGAAGTAGAGTTGACCGAAGCAATGGCCAAAATGATGAATGAATATAGAAGGTTCGACAGATCAAAAATTGCCGAAGAGGCGCAAAAAAAATTCAGCTACACAACTATTGGAAAACAGTTTTACGAACTTTACAGGGAAATTTTGAAAAAATAATAATTAAATCATTTCAATTTATCTACAAGGTTAACGTACTCCTTCATTGCCTCTTCCTTTGATTTTCCTTTCAATGCCGCCCATGCATCATGTTTAGCTTTGTTTACAAAGTCAAATGGATTAGAAGGAGGTTCTGTATTTACATCGCCCGAAGTCGCTTGTTTGTATAAAGAATAAAGCTGAAGCAAGACCTCGTTTGATGGTTTTTCGCTAAGGTTTTTACTACTGGCAACCGCCTCTTCAAATTGTTTTTGCAAGTCCATTTGGTAAATGATTTAAGGCGAAATTACCGTATTAAAAATAAAGCCTCATGTTAATGAGGCTTTATGATTTTCCAGCTAGCAAATTTATTTATGCTTTCTTCTTCATATATTTTCTTGACTTTTGATCAATCTGTGCTATTTTACCATTTACAATTTTTACATCATCCATATGGAATATAGAATCGCTTTTCCCCTGGCTATCTGTCCATTTTTCTTTGTACCATAACGATACCCATTCATTCTTTTTATCTTTCGAGATGACTGTTTCA
>DASYQG010000617.1:0-3888 GCA_036005825.1 Chitinophagaceae bacterium
CAGACGGAAATAATGCATACCCGCATTTAAAGTGATATTGTTAGATGGTTTATACTGCCATTGTGCAAATGCCTGCTGTGTGGATGTATTTCCGGAAGTATTGAGATCTTCCTGCAATGGATCACCTTCATGCTCGCTTGAAAGCCGGTAAAAATTGTATTTGATAAGATCGCCGATGACACCTGCACGAAGATTTAGCCGATTACTGAATTTATAATTGGCCGTTGAATTAAAAATTAATTTATTGGATTTATACTTATCAAAGTAGGTGGCGGTTAACGTATAATCATCTTCAGTATAATTTTCATCGTACCCAACCTTTGTTTGCGAAATTCCAATACCAGATTTGATATTTAGTTTATTACCCACCAGTACAGAATGCGTTAGCCCTGTCATTCCCGTATTGGATAAAAATGTATAGGAATACCTATCACTTTTACTTTCCCATTTTAATGAATCTTCATCAGCATTAAATTTCTGGTCACTCAATCCGCCAAAACCAAAGAATGTAAATGTGCCAAGCTTATTGGTCGGGAAATAAAAATTATAAGACAGATCCTGGAAATTAGTTGCGCCATCATCAGGTATAACACCAGCTTTCGAAAGCAATGCCAGTGAGGAATAACGATAATTTATAAGAAACGATCCTTTGTATTTTTTTGAGAATGGTCCTTCCATTGCCGCATTTAATCCAAGTACTCCTGCCTGCAAAGTATATTCTCTTTTCTCATTGTTACCTTTTCTTAATCTTAGGTCAAACACGCCACTTAAGGCATTGCCATACTCTGCTGCAAATGCGGCAGTAACAAAATCTGAATTAGAAAGTAATTGAGAGCTTAATATTGAAATGCCGCCACCACTATTACCAGGTGTAGCAAAATGATTTGGATTAGGAATGTCCATCCCTTCCATACGCCATAATAAACCTGTTGGTGAATTGCCACGGATAACAATACTATTATTTCCATCATCAGCTGCAAATACACCTGCAAATCCTGTAGCCATGCGTAGTGGATCATTCACTGCAGCTGCATACTTTTGAGTTTCTTCTACTGTAAATGCTCTTGCACTTACCGCACTCATATCATTAAGTGGTTTATTTTTTTTGCTGCCCGCTTTTATGATTACTGCTGTTTCGGTATGGATGATCGCTTCCAATGAAACATTAATAACTGTTTCTTTACCGGAATTAACTGCAATATTTTCCAATACTCCGTCTTTAAAACCAGTATAGGAAATACTGATACGATATGTGCCAACAGGGATATTGTTGAAGCGAAAAGCGCCAGCATCATCGGTGACAACCGATTTACCAAGTGGACTAATAGTAACCGTAGCCCCGGCAAGTGGCTGTTGAAGCACCTGGTCTGCAATTGTGCCGCGGACTTGTTGTGAATACTGAGCCTGAGCTGAAATAAATAATAAGGATAAGGCGAACCCGAAAAGGAATCTCATTTTCTTCTTCTTTAGTGGTTTTGAATTATTGTTTGATAGTATAACAACTAAAGAAACTCCTACCCCTATGCGTTAACATTATTTTAGAAGAAATTAATTCCTGCATTCCATCCAAACCAGCCCGTTACAGTACTGCTGAATTTTGTAGTGTTATAACCCGAAGGAGGAATTGGGAACCGATAACCACTGAAACCAAAGTCCTGGTTCGTGACATAAACAGAATAAGATGGACCGGCAAATAAAGAGACATATTTTCCAAGCTTTACATTGAAGTTGAGATTGAACCTGTTTAAAAGGTTTGTGTAATCCCATGAACCGAGGTAGAGATACTGGCAACTCAATTCGGGATTAATGGAAAATGTTTTCTTTTTATTCAAATTCAATTCACTGCCTAATCCATAACCAAAAGAATAAACCTTATTACTGTCGCTCACATTCAGGCCGGCTTCGAGAATGCTGTACAATTTTGAATTGCCTGTTTTAAATGCTGCATTAAAGTTTTGTATCTCATTGAAAGAAAAACTGAGTTTGTGATACCCTTTTATAATAACATTGATCAACCCGATACTGTATCCGGCAGAAGTATCGGCAATATTGATAAGCCCTATCTGCACACCTCTTAATTTTTTTGCATAATTAATAACACCGGCTATTTGCACGCCATTCATTTCTCTATTGCTTATGTTAGACACACCTGCTATCTGTACCCCACTAACTTTTTCCTTTGAAAAATTTCCAACGCCTGCTATTTGCACACCTTTTACACTATCTGATACATGATTATATATTCCGGCAACCTGGAAACCGCTCATTTTTCCTGTAACAAAATTATTAATACCTGCTGCCTGCATGCCTTCCACGCTATCTTGCACAAGGTTATTGATACCAGCAAGCTGTAAACCCTTCACTTCTCCACCTACTGAATTAAATAAACCGGCAGCCTGAAAATACTTTACTTCCTTTTTATCAATATTAAATAGACCGCCAAGTTCAAGACCGTTCGTACCGGCAGTGTATCCACCAAATATGTTCAATGAAAAATTATTGACCACTTGGGAAGATAACTGGCCATGTGTACTCAATCCGGGAACGACTGAAATTTGGAAAGGACGTGTAGCAAAAAAGTTTTTTAAATTAAGACTTTGTATTTTTTGTTTTCCTGAAAGCAAAAACCTTCCTATACCTGTCTCCTGTACTTTGATGGAATCGGTTGCAATAGGCGGATTTGAATTTACAGTTGTATCAGGAATAACTTTCAATGAGTCAGGTGTCAGGTAATCTTCAGGTGTAATTACCTCAGTACTGCCCGGCATTTCAACCGGCATCATTGTAATAGAAACTTGCTGATCAAACCGCGGTTGAATCTTTACGGTAGTGTCTTCATAAAATTCTTTGCTTACCGTCAGCTCTGCCGTGCCGGATTTACTGCTTTTCAGTTTTATTTTAAAAAATCCTTCTTCATTGGACATGGCTGAAGCAAGTATCGTTTTCTCATAGATACTGGCTTCATTAATCGCAGCACCTGATTGTTCATCGTACACATAACCACTTACTGAATAAATCCTTTCTTCAGTCACACCTTTTTGTGTTACCAGTGTCATTCTTATTGGCGCTTTACGGATAATGACATAGTTACCACTTTCTTTAAACTCATAGGTAGTATTAAACATTAGCGACAGTATTTCTTTCACCGTTTTATTAGAAGCCCTGAAGCTAACAAGACTGTCTTTTTTTATTATGCTGGAATTATAGGAGAAATAGAAATTGCCTTTATTGCTTAAAATTTCAAGTACATTATCTAAACGCTGGTTATTTACTTCCAACGAAATATTCTTTTGCAAAATAACCTGTCCATAAGTTGCGACATTGATAAAAAGAGAAAAAATAATAAGATAAAAAACCGTACTGAATTTCATGGATTGTAATCTGTGTTATTGTAAAATTATCTGTCCGTCTTCTTTTTTGATAACTGTTATATCGAAAGTGAGGTGTATAATCTCTAATACTTTTTCAAGAGATTCATTATTAAAAGTAGTTGTCAGCCGCATATCATTCAATTCCTTTCTGCCAATGATGATCTTAGCATCATAAGCTTCGTTCACCACCTGTACGAGTTTCCACAAAGGTGTATCATCACAAACAAATTCCTTGCTGCGATAATAATTGTATAGCTTATCACTCACTTTTTCTTTGATAGCATTACTGTCGCTTGCAGACATATTTATTTTTTCACCGGCAATCAATTCCACTGTCCTACCGGATCTTGTCACCTGTACAATACCTGTTTCCACAACAACCTCTGTATTACCATTTTCGCTTTTTATATTAAAAGATGTTCCTACTACAATTACCTGCACATCATTTACTGAAATGATAAATGGTTTTTTCTTATCAGGCGCCACATTAAAGAAGGCTTCGCCTTCTAAAGCAATA
>DASYQG010000618.1:0-4062 GCA_036005825.1 Chitinophagaceae bacterium
ACCAGATATTGCATTGAGTAATGGTTTTCGCTTTTGTCCACCACTTGTACCTGATCCAAAAACAGGAGTAGCAGATATCACTAGAGATTTCTTATGGAGTATGCTGCCGGTAGATAGTGAGGCAAAATTGGGAATGGCAACTGGTCGTCAAATCTGGGACTGGATGGAACATGAATTGGAAAATGCTTTTGCAAAAGATCCTGAAAAAAGATTTGGTGGTTGGGTAATACGTTTCAAAGGAATGGAAGTGAATTTTACTATTGAAAAACAAGAAGGTAAAAGGGTCAATTGGATAAAAATAAATAAAGTGCCGATTGAACTACTGAAGCAATATTCATTCGTAGCCTGTGAAAGAGATGGTGATCCCGATACCACCCTTTGCAGAATGGAAGGAGTAAAAGAACCAAAAAAAATGGGAGCGACACTGCATTCAGTTATTGAAGAATATTTAAAAGAATTTTCTCCTATTTCGCCAAAAGTGGAAGGTCGTTGCACTGTAACAGACGCTCCTCATGACCTGCTTACACAGGTAGCAGGAATAGGATATGAATTCAGATAAAAAGATGCCCCGATTGAATCGGGGCATTAAAAATTTTAAAAAGAGATTATCCCGCAAAAACATAAGCACATTGCTTTTCCTGTGCACGGCCGAGTGCCCAAACACCTGATGGCACCACCTGTACACCCGGAAGTAAATTTGCAGTCCAATCTTTCATTATATCCTCTGGATTTCCGTGTGATTGCGTGGCAACAACTGCTGAATATACAGTCATAGCCATATTGCATACACAAAATTGTACACCACTTGCCTGCAATTCATTAATACCAATTGGAACAGGGCCAACACCGGGTGCTTTGAAATCACCAGGTTTTGGATTCCACATTGGGTTACGGACGGTAGCTGCAGTTGCGGCATCTGCTGCCTGGAATACAGGTCCTAATTCGCCAGACTTTTTAAACATTTCGGAGAACTTGTATTTCTTCCACATGCTGTCATTAAAAGCATAAGGAATGGACTCATGTCTTAATACTACTATCACACTATTGTCTTTTTCAGGTGTCCCAGTAGCGGCATTTGTCAGTAGAAAAACTTTGGACCACACAAATACTGAAACCCCATTGGGTTCCGGAGAATCGAATACTACCCGATGTTTACCATTGATCTTCTTAAACATTTCTTCCGGGTCACCATAAACTTTGGGATCAAATTTTGCTTCGCCGGCAAATGCAGAAAGCGAAGGTGCAATTGTTGTTAGACCTAAAGCGGCAGCGCCAGTAGCAATTGTTCCCAGGAAATTGCGGCGATTAGTTCCTTCTTTTGTTTCGTTGGTATCCATAATAAGAGGGTTTTAATTATAGAATTTTTAAAAAGAGCGATTAAGCTACGAAAAAAAACAATACTATGTTTTGTAAAATCTTTTTTTCGGTATTTTATTCGTAATTTTTATTATAAATACTAAGTATGAAAAAAATATTACTGATCGCCGCATTTTCTTTTAGCGTCACCTTGCAATCATTTGCCCAACAAAAACCTTATAATATTGTATTTGATCTTACAACAAGTGACACAGCTACCCATCAACGAGTAATTCGATGGATAAACGGAATTCTGACTGCTCATCCCGATGCTAAGATCGAAGTGGTGTTTTATGGAAAAGCATTGGACATGGTGGTAAAGGACAAGTCTACGGTGTCGGGAGATGTTATGAAACTTGGCACTGAAAAAAAGGTAACCTTTGCCGCTTGCGAGCATGCCATGAAAGTATTTAATATTAGTAAAGATCAATTACTTAACGGAGTAACTACTGTGCCAGATGCTTTGTATGAATTGGTGATAAAACAGGCTGAAGGATATGGGTATATAAAGGTCACTAACTGAGAAAAGATCATCTCAAATAATGATCTGTATCACCGCATAAAAATATCTTACTTATTAGCTTTGTCCCGTAAAAAGCAAATTATTTATTGCACCGGTATTACACTGCTTTTGCTGACCTTTGTGGTTTATGAAAACGTTTCTTTTTCAAAACAAATTATTGGTAATAGGCCTTGTGTTAGGCGCCTTTGCAGGGTTTTTGTATTGGAAATTGATAGGCTGCAATAGCGGCACCTGTATGATCACTTCAAAATGGCATAATAGTACAGCTTATGGCGCTGTAATGGGTGGTTTGTTTTTAAGCATTTTTAAAAAAGAAAATAAAACATAGCGAACGAAACTCGCAAGAAAGGTAATGAACGAAACAACAAATAAAACAGAAACATTTAATGGCATTATAAATGGCGACAAACCAGTGCTGGTTGATTTTTTTGCGGAATGGTGCGGTCCCTGCAAAATGATGAAGCCAATACTGGAAGAGCTTCGTACAAAGATGGGCGATGAAATAAGGATCATTAAAGTTGATATTGATAAAAGCCCTGCGGCTTCCACTCATTATAATGTAACCAGTGTGCCTACTCTTATGCTTTTTCAAAAAGGAAATATATTATGGCGACAACCCGGTGTGGTTCCTGCTGTTTCATTACAAAAAATAATTTCTCATTTTATATCTCAAAATAATGCCCAATAAAAAGAAGCGTGGATATCTCATTTCTACTTTAGATTGTCGTTGTCCAAGATGCAGAGAAGGAAAACTTTTCAAAAATAATGTTAGTATTAGCCTTAAAAAAAATATGGCAATGCCTAAAACCTGCACAGTATGCGGGCAGCCTACTGAAAAAGAACCGGGCTTTTATTATGGTACCGGCTATGTTAGTTATGCATTGGGAGTAGCAATATGTGTAACTACCTTTATTGCATGGTTTGTGTTGATAGGAATGTCAACACACGATAACCGGTTTTTCTATTGGCTTATTACCAACGCTGTCATTTTAGTTGTTATTCAACCGTGGATGATGCGCATATCAAGAAGCGTTTGGATCTCTTGGTTTGTAAAATACGATCCTGACTGGAAGATGCATTCTTTAACGAAAGAAGATATTGAACGAATTATTCCTGAACAACAGATGAATTAAGATTTAATAAGTGGCCCGGCCACCGGTTAAATCAAAAGTAAATCCTGTTGTAAAGCTGTTTTGTTTAGAAACAATATAGGCTGCCAGATTTGAAATCTCATCCAAAGTCCCACATCTCTTCATGGGTATTTTATCTGTCATATATTTTATCTGTGGTTCAGGCACTTTATCAAGAAGTGGTGTTCTAATTACAGCGGGGGCAATTGCATTTACAGTTATTCCTGTTTCAGCATATTCTTTACCCTGAACCTTTGTCATTCCAATCAATGCTGCCTTTGAAGAAGAATAAGCCAGCATTCTTGCATTACCTTCTTTCCCTGCAATAGAGGCCATGTGCAATATCCGCCCATAATTCATCTTTAACATATGCGGAAGAACTGCCTTCGTTGTATAAAAACAACTCATAAAATTCAATTCAAAGACTTTGCGCAGATCTTCACTGCTAACTTCATGACTTAACCCGCCAACAACGCCAGTAATGCCAGCACAATTAATTAATATATCAATCTTTCCAAAAAGACCTACGACTTCTTCTACGGCTTTGTCTACTAATGCTTGATTAGTAACATCGATTGGAAATAATCTTGCTTTTATTTTATACTTTTTAAATTCTGTTTTCAGTCCAGTTTCGTTTATATCTAATAATGCAACGTCCGCCCCTTCTTTTAATAATCTTTGTGCAATAGCGAATCCTATTCCGGATGCCGCCCCGGTAATTATTGCGACCTGTCCATTAAATTGTTTCGTTTTTACAGACTCCGGTTGAGAGACCGGTTCCTGGCTTTTCGAATTACTATCATCTACAAACTCTTTATTTCCCAAAACACCGACGCCCACAGCGGCAACCTTTTTCTGATTTTTAATTTTCATAAAATAAATTATTAATGTGATTTATATATAGATCCCAAGCTTGTCATTAAAAATTATTTAACTACTAAATGCGTGAACGGTGCAACATGCGCCTGTAAAAAAACGAGTATCCCAACCAATGCTGCTAAAGCAATGCTGTGAAAAAATACAAAGCGTAAAATTTTCCCTTCATGTCCATAC
>DASYQG010000619.1:0-13549 GCA_036005825.1 Chitinophagaceae bacterium
GCATTGCTTGCTATAAGCTGCCCGATGGTAAAACCTGTGCTCCAAATAAAAGGTCTTGTTTTATTCTTATTTAATTGCCATTGAAAGCTAAGCGGTAACTCAATAAAATGATACTGATTAGTGTATTTGATCGTATCGCCACCCGCATTGTAAATATTATTACCATTAGCATCAAGAACATTGGCGAATTGATTATTATTTATAAGCGAATCTCTCCTGTTCCCAACATGAATGATATTACTATAATAACCATATTGCAGGCCTAATGAAAAACTGGTACGGGATGATAGTTGTCTTTGTGCAAAAGCGCCGGCCTGGAATGCAAATCCCGGTTTGACATCAGCCGGCTTTTGACTTCCGGGAGGTATAGCAGTACCACTTCCTGCAGAACTCTGGTAGTTGAAACGACCCGTACTAATTTGTGAACTACCATGATCACTTAATGAAGAAATACCCGGAGTGATATGCAATCCCCATTTCCATTTTTTTGTTGAAGAATCTTTTTTAACGATCGGAGTAGATGGAGATGTCGCCTCGTTTGCTTTTAAAAGTGTATCCGTTTTTTCTGTAACATTTTTTTCCTGTTCAGTTATTTGGGCTTTTGCAGAATCAATTTTATTTTCAAGCGGTTTTACTTCAGGTTGTTTGGCGTCTTCCTGTTTTACGATCGTTTCAGGGTTTGTTTTTACTTCAGGCACGTCTTTAGTTTTGCCATCATCAATTATAGTGTTTTTCTTTTTCGAATTCGCTGATACAATAGCAATAGAAAATTCGGGCTTATCATCTATTTTAGTTTTTTGAGGGGCTGGCTTCACCTTAATTTCATTCTTACTTTTCTTTGGCTTATTGATCTCATTTTTTGATACAATAACCTCCTTCTTATCAACAACCGATCTATCCTCATTTAATTCATCATTTACAGGTTTATCAGTTGTATTCTGTATCTCTTCCTTTTTTGTTGTTTCTGTGTTTTGTTTTATTGTTGAAGTGTTATTTATCTTGTCAGTAGGTTTGGAATTTTCTGTTTTTTGCTTCTCAGTTTTTGCAATATCATTTTCGCTTTCGCCAAATAAATTGCTGCGTTGCCAATAACCCAACAACGAAAGGCCTGCCAGCAAGAATATGATCACGAATATTCTTCTTTTCTTTTTCTTTTTAATTCTTTCTTCCACACGCAGCCACACATTCTCTGATGGCGTGAACTTCAGGTCCTGCATCTCGGAAGAAACCCTTTTCTCAAATTCATTTTCCGGCATAAACACCAGTTTTAAAATTTATTTAATGTGCCCTTTTTTATTATTTTTTAGCCACATTGAATTCGCCATAAAAATTATCATCGCTTATCATGATAATTTGCTCGATAATTTTTATGACTCATTTCATCATTTTTTTTTATCCATGATATCAGCAAGGCTCTCGCTCTTGCATACTGTGATCTTGATGTGCCTTCATTTATTCCTAACATTTTCCCGATTTCCACATGACTAAATCCTTCTACCGCATGCAGGTTAAATATTGTTTGATAGCCGATCGGTAATTGTCTTACAAGATCAGCCAGCTCTTTGGCCGTCATCTTTATTTCAGGATTATCATTCACTACCGGGTGCAGGTTTTCATTATCAAAAGAGAAATCGTGATTATAACGGGAATTCTTTTTCAGGAAATTGAGGGCCGTCGTCACCATGATCCTCCTGATCCATGCACCCAGTTCGCCTTCATATTTATATTGACCAAGACTTTTGAAAACTTTTACAAACCCATCCTGCAACACATCTTCGGCATCATCCATCGATTTTGTATAGCGATAACAAACACCCAGCATTGCTTCGGCAAAATGATCATATAGCTGCCGTTGGGCAGCCGGTATTTCCCTGATGCATTCCTTTACCAGCTTTTGAGTATCCATTATCCTTACTTACAGGTTCTGACAACAAGTTTTTCTACAACGTTGCATTGCCAATTTTAAACTATTTAATAACAATCCCGTCAGAGGCATTGCTTATTTTTACCAACTGAAAATTGCTATTATGAGAATCATTACCAAATGCCTGCCTGGCATCCTATTTATCTCCATTTTCATCTTATCATGTCAAAAAGAAGTAAAAACAGATAACCCAGCAACCGGAGGCGGTGGCACTGGTACTGTTGTAAACTCAACACCTGTACAGGGAAATGTTACGGGTAAAGTGATTGACAATAATAATAACGCTATTGCCGGCGCCACAATAAAAGCTGGCAATAATACTACAACCACTGACAGTCATGGTTTGTTTCGTTTTAATAATATCCAGCTTGATAAGTATTCTGCTGTTATAACTGTAGAAAAAGCCGGCTTCTTTAAAGGATACCGTGTCTTTTCTGCTTCTGCAAATAATACAAACTTTGTTAAGCTAAAACTTGTTCCCAAAACTTTGATAGGGAGCATTGATGCAGTGAATGGCGGTTCAGTAACTCTTCCTGATAATTCTAAAATTACTTTACCAGCATCAGGTGTTGTTGTAAAATCAAACAGTCAATCTTATACAGGCAGTGTGAAAGTTTATGCTGCTGTAATCGATCCTACATCTGCAGATATTTCACAGATAGTTCCCGGAAGTTTCCAGGGAACTGATGCAAATAATTATAGAGTAGTCCTAAAATCATTTGGAATGCTCGCAGTGGAACTGGAAGGTAATAGCGGTGAGCAATTACAAATTGCCACTGGTAAAACTGCAAAACTTAGATTCACTATCCCTTCTTCTTTACGTTCAACTGCGCCTGCTACTATTCCCCTTTGGTCAGTTGATGAAACAACAGGGCTTTGGAAACAGGAAAGCAGTGCCACTAAAGGGATTGATTATTATGAAGGCGATGTTAGCCATTTCTCTTTCTGGAATTGTGATGTAAGCAGTCAAACGGTTTTTCTTGAAATGACAATAGTAACTTCAGAAGGCCCATTAAGCCATGTACAAGTAAAACTAACCCGGCCTAATGGTGCGTCGAGCTATGGTTACACAGATTCATCAGGACATGTTGGTGGCCAGGTTCCAAAAAATGAAGCATTGACACTTGAAGTATTGAATACTTGCAACCAGGCTATCTATACACAAAATGTAGGGCCATTCAGCACAAATACAAATCTTGGAACGATCACTGTTACACTTTCTCCTGTAAATACATTGCAGATAACCGGAAGCGCTGCGAATTGCAGCAATCAGCCTGTTACAAATGGCAATGTGCTTGTTTACTTTGAAGGACAGTATTATAACCGCCCTATAAATAATGGTAATTTCTCGGTGACCATTACACGTTGTTCAAATAGCACAGCTGCGGTAGAAATAGTAGCGGTTGATAATGTTGCCAGCCAGCAAAGCAGCAGCCCATGGACAGGATCAGCATCAACCGGAACGATAAACACTGGTACTATTTCCGCATGTGGTACGTCATCAGTTAACTTTATCAATTATTCTCTTGATGGATCAAACTTCACTTTAAATTCAACGAATCCAGATGATTCAATTTCCACATACAGTTCCAGTGGAACAAATCAAAGCACAACAGCTATATTTGGTTTTAGGATAAGTCAGCCAAATTTGAACATAAGTTTTTATACACAGGGAGCTGCCGTTGGCACATTCCTATTACAGCGTTTATCAGTTAATCAATACGATTCAGCTTCAATAGTAACTCCATTTAATATAAATATTACGACCTATGGTGCACCGGGGCAGTTTATTGAAGGAAATTTCTCGGGTCAAATTCGCGAGTTATTAAATAATAACCTGCATAATGTTTCGGCCACATTCAGAGTAAGAAGAAATTAAATACAATATTAAATACTATTAATAAAAATGAAGGGCCACCAAAACTGGTAGCCCTTACTGCTTATATAGACTAGAAAAAACTCAAAATGGTGGGTCGGGAGGAGTGTTCGGATTATTATCTCTTTCTCTTAATGGATAAGGCATTAAGTTTCTTTTGCGCTCAGTAGTTGGTCTTCCAAAGCGACGCATATCTTCCAATTTTAATCCGCTCATGAATAATTCAATACAACGATTCTTATAGATCTCATCAAGCAATGCAGCTATTGTAGCTGGCGCTGCTGGCGGCTGGTTTGCATTTACGCCATAGATGTCATTGTTTTTAGTTACTACTTTGTTCAATTCAAGTGTACCATTTACAAGATCAGGTGCCGCCGCACGGGCATAAGCTTCCGCTTTTATCAGCATCATTTCTCCAGGCAGATATATTGGGAAGGCAGTTGCGGCTGCATCTCCAAAACCTTTTATTCTGAATCTTGGTGATATTGTAGCATTGATAGAAGTATAAAATGGAACTCTTCCATCAGTTAAAGATGGTTGCAACGGAACCAATAAACCTAATGTTGAATCTTTCGGCTGCACCACGTTATTAGTAGAAGTTGCTACTTCATAAAGAGGATTCAATGAAAGTGCATCAAAATTGAAGGTTGATTTTTTAGTAAGATCTACAAGATTAGCTTCTGTCAATGCTTGTGTATATAAACCTGCAAATAAAGAATATCTTGCTTTAAGTGCATGCAGCGTATTTACCATATCAATACCAGCGGGCACATACAAACTAAAAGACGTGCTAAGCGGGTTTGCCGCAATAGCCGCCAGCGCTTCATCAATAACAGTGATAGCCTTTTTAAATCCGTCCACCCTATCAATAAAAGAAACGCTAGTCCCAATACTTGCAGGAACTTTCTCCCAAAATTGTGACAGATCGCCAATTGATAATGCTTTGAAAATACTTGCATAAGTGATCAATGAACTTCCGAAGTTTTTATCCCCTAATGTTTTAGCACTTGTAATTACTTTATCCGCATCATAGATCACTTTGTTCAGGTTTGTCCAGAAAGTAGTTAGCATGGAATGATTACCATCAACTGCAGTACCACCAGCTGCCAATTGAACTTCGGCTGTATTACCTGTATTTACCACTATCAATTCGTTTGTTACAAGGCCGTTTATTGTGACATGATTATAAAGATTGCTTGCTCTGCCGAGTGTGTAAACTCTTTGGAGACCTGTGGCCACACCTGACAATCCAGCTTTCGTGGGGTTAGTGAACAAGTCATCTTCCATTGCTTTATTGGGATCTGTATAGTCTTTCTTACATCCTGATTGTACCATCACAACGCAGATGAGAACAGACATTGTTAAAATTTTTATTACTTTATTTTTCATAATAATTTTTTTGATGGTTTAGAATTTTGCTGATAAGGTTACGCTATAAGTTTTTGGAATCGGTACCGATCCGAAATCAATACCACGAAGAATAGTGCTTTGTCCACCGGAATTTACTTCGGGATCATATCCTTTATAATTGTCCCAGCTCACCAGGTTACGTCCACTTACAGCTAATGTTATATCACGAAGCGTTTTAAAATTGCCGAAACCATAGCTTAGTGATACTTCTCTCAGTTTTACAAATGAACCATCATCAATACGCCATTCTTCAACTGATGCATAGAAGTTGTTGATATATCCGCGTGGATAAACTCCGGTTTGTTCCTTCTCAGCTTCTTTTCCATTACCAACACCTTGTCTTGTTCTCCAGTCTGCATTAAATACTTCCAAACCTTGTACGGCATCCAATTGAAGACGAAGGCTAAGCTTTTTCCATGTTACTTCATTTACCAAACTTCCTGTCCAATCAGGATTTGGATCACCAATAACTTTTCTTACTAATGGGAAAGTCGCAATAGGGAGACCATTTGCATCTCTTTGTACGGTATAAGTCAAAGGACCCGTTTGTGTCCCTCTTTCTCCCTGGATAAATCCTGAACCATTTTTAACAGGGTTACCACCTGCATCGTTTGCGAAGAATGCTCCGTAGAAAATTCCAATTGGCTGACCCTCGATAATAGCTACCGGAGCACCTGAGTTGGTGCTTAATAATGTAAGTGCCTGCCCGATCTTCACAGCTTTGTTCCTGTTATGATTGTAAATGGCAGTTACTGTCCAATTGAGATTTTTATTCTGAACCGGTTTACCTGTTACTACAAATTCAAATCCTTTATTTTCTAAGCTGCCGAAGTTATCAAGCAAGCTACTGAAGCCAGTTGTTGGGGCAATAAAGCGATTGACCAGTAGGTCGTCTACTGTCTTTGAATAAATATTTGTTTGGATACTCAAACGGCTGTCGAAAAATCCAAGATCAATTCCGAACTCAAGTTCTTTCTGACGTTCTGGTTTTACATTGGTATTAGCCAGTGTGGAGCTTGATGATAATGCAATACGGCTTACAAATGAATTACTGCTGTATGAATTAAATCTCGAATAAGCACCAATGCCTGTTAGGTTTCCGCTTTCACCATAGGCTACTCTTAGTTTGGCAAAGTTCCATATTTTACTAATGGCCGAATTTTTCCAGAACTCATGTTCACTGATCACATAGCTGCCACTTGCTTTGTAATATTTCTGATTGCGTTGATCTTCGCCAAAAACAGAAGAACCATCAACCCTGATAGCACCGGTTGCATACAAAAGATTTTTGTAACTGAAGTTTTGCTGAAAATAATAACCAGAAACAGAAATCTCACTTCTTTCATCCGATCCCTGCAACAAAGTACTTGCACCGTTCACGGTTTTTATTAACGGAGCAAGACCACGACCTTGCAATAACGTGTAACTTGATTTTTCATATTGCACAGAATAACCTACCTGTGACGTTGAATTAATATTGTTTGTGATTTTAAATTGATAGGTGCCATTAAGTTCATTATTTATCTGGAAGAAATTATAATTAGCTGCACTGGCATATCCATTTCTGGTCGGGTCCAGCGTTGCGCCTCCACCAAAGAAACCATCACTCACGTTGTAAGCAAAAGGTGGAATATAAGTTTCGCCTTTTTGACCGTATTGATCCATTCCTAAAGTATAATCAATTGTCAGCCCTTTAAATGGCTTTACCTTAAGCCCCGCATTAGCAATGATCCTGTTTGTTTCTTGTTGTTGTTTTATATCCTCAATAATTGATACCGGATTGACCCTTCCCCGTTCACCAACAGCCTGCAAATTTCCAGCTACATCTCTTTGCCAGATATTATGAAAATTACCAATGATATTAATTGAATTCATTGGTGAGAAAAAAGAATTACCATCAGGTTTTTCATTACTAAAGCTATTGATATAATTTAAGCCAATACTAAATGTGACTTTATTACCAATAGCCTGGTCAAGATTGGTTCTGAAACTATATCTTCTGAAATCAGTGTTTTTAATGATGCCCTCGTTTTTAAAGTAAGAAGCAGAAGTATAGTATTTTGTTTTGTCTTTGCCTCCAGCTACAGATACAGTGTTGTCTGTGCCAAGACCCGTTTGGAAAATATAATCGTTGTAATCATATCTTGTAACTGCGGTAGTATTCGTTAATGCGGGAGTAAGTATATCCTGTGTTTGTGCTCCTACGCCATCCGTTGGTCCACCAAATTTTGTTGGCGACATATTTACAGGAACGCTTTGGCGCAGCTTACTTACCATAAAGCTTGTATTGAAACTTACGACTGGCGCACCAGTGCTTCCTCTTTTGGTAAAAATCTGCACAACACCTGCATTCGCTCTTGAACCATAAATAGCTGCTGCTGCAGCACCGTTCAATACTTCTATTCTATCAACATCCGCAGGATTTATATCTGCTAATCGGTTTTGACCAATTGTTCCCACAAAAGATCCTCCATCATAATTAGAGCTTGTATTGGTAACCCTGTTGGTCGCATTATTTATTATTACACCATCAATTATATATAATGGTTCACTGGAACTGGAAATAGAACTAATGCCTCTTAGTCTAACTGAGAATCCTCCACCCGGGTCACCGTTATTTTGTATGATCTGTGCGCCGGCTGTTTTACCTTGCAATGCACCCAGCACATTCGATGTAGCTCCTTTAGTTAGATCATCACCTCTTACAGTACTGATGTAACTACCAAGTTGCTTTCTTGTAGTTCCGGCAGAAACCCCGGTAACCACAACTTCATCAAGTTTGAGAGCATCTTCCGCTAAAGAAATATTGGAAGTATAAGAGTTTTCACTTCCCACCGTTAGTGATTGGGTTTTTGATTTAAACCCAACAGCTGAAAACTCAAGCGTATGAGTACCGGGTTTCAGGTCAGCATTAAAACTATAATTTCCCTCTCCATCAGTTACACCTCCAAAAGTTGTGTTACTAACGACAACAGAAATAAGAGGAATCCCTTTACCATCAGCGCCGGTAACCTTACCGCTTATCTTTACCTGGCTCATGGTGGCTATGGAGGCCAGGCAGAAGACGAGCACAAGACTCAATTGATAATACAACGGTCTTGAGATTTTTTTTCGGTTCATACATTTTTTGTTTGAATAATTAATATGGATATACTTCATGCAATCTTACAGGGAACGGATCTATAATATCTCTACGCCTTTTTCTTTATAGGCATCAAAAATTTTTTCTCCCGGATCTGATTCTGTGATCATAATGTCTAATACATCCAGATCTCCTATTTTCAATTTTTGTTGGGTATTAATTTTTTCAGCGATCGTCAGTGCCACTACTTTTTTTGAAGATTGGATCATTGCTTTTTTCACTTGTACTACATCCCAATCGTTATCCGTAAGACCATGTTCGGCATCAATAGCATTTATACCAAGAAAGCAAATATCTGCGTTGATCTGTTTGATCTTTGTAATAGCATCGCCACCCACCGTGATCTTTGAATTCTTTGAAATGCGATCACCAATAAAGATCACTTCGATATTGGGATGCTGAATATATTCCATCGCTGCAGGCAGGCTGCCGGTAAAAAAAGTTGCCCGCAAATGTTGTGGCAATGCTTTTGCTAATTCGAGGATCGTTGTACCGCCGGTTGTAAGAATAAACATGCCGTCGCGGATCAACCTCACAGCCTTCTGAGCGATCATCTTTTTATTATCATGAGAATAGACACCATTGGTTTGAAAAGAAACATGAAATGATTTGGATAATGCGCCGCCATGTACTTTAATGATGTCGCCGGTTTCGGCAAGTTCAGAAAGATCACGACGGATAGTGTCTTCAGAAACATTAATCGCCTCACACAGGTCCGATGTTAGAACCTTATTGTGAAGATTGATCTCACGCAGGATAAACTCTTGTCGTTCCTTTTTCAACATAAGCTAACGTTGGTTGGATTGTCGAAACTAAGGTAGTTTTTCCTAAAACCCGCAAAAAAAAGCAATGATTTTTAAGTATTCCTGCAAAAACGTTCATCAACCCTTAATTTTAAGACACGAAACCGCAAAGCTGAAGTGACTATATTTATTATATGAATTCCAATATTGAAAAGCTTTATAGCATCGCATCAAAACCAGAAAGACTTATAATCGGCCTGATGAGTGGAACTTCCTTTGATGGGCTTGACGTGGCGCTTTGTAAAATAAAAGCTAGCGGTGCGGAAACCGAGGTCGAGCTTGTGAAGTTTGAAACATCGTCTTATCAAAATGATTTTAAAGAAGAATTGAAAACGATCTTTTCTCGTCGCGATGCCGATCTTGAAAAAGTTTGTTTACTAAATGAATGGGTGGCCATTCAACATGCGACAATCATAAATAACTGTTTGCAAAAATGGGGCTTTTCAAAAAACGATATTGACCTTATCGCAAGTCATGGCCAAACAATTTATCATGCTCCGAAATTTTTACATGGCAGGGAAAAGTTTCCAAATGCAACCTTACAGATCGGCGATGGCGATCATATTGCCGTAAACACTGGCATTATAACAATAAGTGATTTTAGACAAAAGCATATTGCTGCCGGTGGTGAAGGAGCTCCTTTAGCTGTTTACGGCGACTATTTTCTCTTTTCAAAAAAAGGCGAGAACAGGATCATGCTAAACATTGGTGGTATTGCAAATTTTACTTTTTTACCTGGTGATCTTGATGGAACAAAGATCTTTTGCACGGATATTGGACCCGGCAATACAATGATGGACGCATTTGTGCAAAAAAATTTCAATGGAAAATATTTTGATGAAGGATCAGCAATTGCTAAAAAAGGAAAAATAAATATTGATCTATTAAAAGAATTAAAAAAACATTCATTCTTCGTCGGCGACTTTCCAAAAACCATCGGGCCAGAATTATTTAATCTTTCCTATTTACAGAATGCGATAAAGAAAGCAGGTATAACTTCTTTATCTAATGAAGATGTAATGGCAACACTGAATCGTTTTTCTGCCGATACAACTGCTGATGCCATTAAAAGGTGTATTGAAAAAAATGAAAGCTATTCGATCTATGTAAGTGGCGGCGGTATGCACAATTCCCTATTAATGGAAAATATAAAATCACAATTGCCGGGAATGAAATTTTATACAACAGATGATCTGCATATTAACCCAGATGCAAAAGAAGCAGTGTTGTTTGCACTGCTTGCTAATGAATGTGTTTGCGGACAAAAAATTAATGTTGGTAAAGGAAGAAATAAGATCCCTTCAGTTACAATGGGGAAAATCAGTTTCCCAAGTTAATTACTTAACGTTAAAATCAACTTGCTTATCACCCCACATCAATGACACTTTTCCATTTTTATCTATAGCATAAGTTAGTTTTTCAGCAAAAGCCTTGGTCTTTCCTCCTTTTACTTTTACTCTCAATGCATCATCGGCTTCTTTATAACTGAAAGCTCCCCATTGTTTCCATGTTTTACTAAAAATGATCGTCCATTCGTCTCCATTCATAATTGTAAAAAGTCCGTATTTACCGGCTGCAAGAGGTTGCCCTTCGACTTTTACATCTTTATTCACTTCAAACACGGTTGCTTCGTTTGCACCAGCTCGCCAAACTTTACTATCCATTGGTTCAAGATCCTTACCGATAGTTCTGCCTTTTACAGAAGGCTGGCTATAATCAATGCTGATAACAGTCCCGGATTTAATTGTCTCTTTCGCCATTGCCGGAGGACTTGGTCTTTTTGATTTATCCTCCTGGCCACTGGCCACAAGAGAAAGAAATAACACCGCTGAAAAAAGTAATTGTTTCATTTGATTAAATTTTATTGTTTTTTTTTGCCAAATGGAATTCGCCCTGAATATTTAAGTAAAAGACGATGAAAATTTGAGGGCTCATTTCATATTAATAGTTTATGATTAAAAATACAGAGATCTATAAAATTAAGGTTAGTTACTTGACGAACGGCGTCCCTCACTTAATTCTTTCAGATTTAACAAGCCCTGCTCCATTTGTAAGCCGTAAATATTTTCATAAAAAAGCGATCTGAACTTTTCCCAGGGATACCATCTTAGTTTAAAATCCATATACCATTGCAGAGTAGCAGAATCGCCTTGCTGATGCCGGATGATCTTAAAACCACTAATGATCGGTCTTCCATTGCCTGTTTTCATTTCAGTTACCAATTCATCCTTTTTTCTTTCCGCTATACTGATCGTAGTCCCGCGAATACTGATACTTGAATCTTTTAAAACTTGAAACTCATTATCCGGTAGATTCTTCAATGCAGGATGCCATTGTTTCCACTCCGGCAGATCTTTTATATATGTGTAAACAACTGTATCATCCGCAACAATATTGGTAGCTTTTGATATCCTGATATGACCGGGAATAAAAAGTGAAATGATCGTAACCAATAAAAAAAGAAAAATAAAACTCAGTACTGCTAATTTGATGACTCGCATTTTGAATTCAGTATATAAAGTATTTAGTACCTGGAAGTATTTTGCTCAAAGCTCATAGCTAATGGCTCGCAGCTTTCCTTTATTCCCATTTAAAAACTTTGACCGCAATAAAATAAATGATAATACCCCAAACCGAAAGAATAAGAATTTCCGGCCAAACATTCCAGATATGACCTCCTTCAAATGAGATCTGCCGTAGTGAATCATTCAGAGCAGTTAGTGGTAAAAATTTTACAATTTTCTGTAACCCTTCCGGTAAACCAGTTATTGGAAAAAATGTTCCGGAAAGAAAATACTGGGGGAACATGAATAGGTTTGCATAAATCGGTATAACATTCTGGGTTTTCGCAACGCCACTGATAACATAACCGAACCCCATAAAAACCACAAGGCCAAGAAAGCTCAGAATTAATAGTTCAATGAATGTGACCCACCCGTTTGATAATGTGAAATGATAAAAATATGCGCCGAACAAGATAAGTACAACCGCTGTCAGCATTTGGAAAATGATTCTCGCAATACTTTCACCTATTACAATATATGCTCTTTTAATAGGGGTAGAATACAGTCTCTTTAATACAAGAGTTTCTCTGAAAGAATAAAAAACAAATGCAACTCCGAAGATGGCAGCTCCTATTAAAGAAAATCCGATAAGTCCCGGTAATAAAAAATCAATGTATGTGTAAGTCCTGCCTGGAACTTCTTCCGTAGTAATTAATTGCCTGCTTTGATTATTTATAACTGATTGAAGAATGGAATTTAAAATAGGCAGATCTTTTTTACTGGCTGATGTTGTTTTTAAATGGATGGTATATGGATGGTCAGGATTCGCATCAGGTATTTTTTGTATATCGATCAATGCAGTGACACGTCCTTTCTTTAGTCTGTCCAACAATTCCTCCTCGGTTCCGTTCTCAATATGTAATACCGGCACATGAATAAGTGTTTGATAAAGGCGGTTCGTGGTATCAGTATTTTTATCAAACGCAACATCTACAGATATGCCGCCTCTTTGGCTAAGAGCCCCAAATATTACGATCAGAACTATAGGAAAAAATAAACTGAAAAACACAGCTTGCGGGCTGCGAAATATGCCAGTCAGGCTTGCTTTTGTTATGGCCATCATTGCCCGGAACTGGCTGTATGGTTGTGGCATTAATTTATGTTGAGTGGCAAATGTAAGGCTCTTGAATCATTTTCTCAATGCAGGATTGTATTAACAATTTTCAGAAATGTATAGCATTAACTTTGCACTTTATATTTTAAATTCAGTGTTCAAGAAGTTTATGCGACGACTCATCACAATATTACTCTTAGCCTCTTTTGTTTTATTTATCTCTTATTGGCTTTATTCGAAGACAGAAACATGGCCCTATACTGAAGCAACTGCCCGAAAAGACATGGCTAATGGCCAGGCAAAACTCTTTTCTTTCGGGCTTTCTGTTTTAGGTAGAATTACAATCGAACAACGTGATACATTGCAACGAAAATATGGTTTCGAAGCGGCAAGCTTAGGATGTACTGTAAACAGAAGCATTGAAAAAAAAATAGAGAAATACAATTCAATTGTTGAAGAGTATTTGATCAAACGAAATGGTCCCCATTGGCGAGAAAATTATTCAAACGACCTTGATAGAATGCTGGATATTAAAAGCATTTCAGCGATGAAGTAAAATATTACCTGTCGCTAACACACAAAGCCCTAAACTTTCTTACTAATTAATAAAAAACTCAAACGGTAATCTAGTCTGCACTGAATTGGTCATTTGTTTTACACGCAGCAGCTCGTTATAAATCTTAAATTGATCCTCTCCCAATTCTTTCCGGACCATTTCTGTTTTCAACGTATTGTCTTTTGCACCAAATAACCTGTCAAAGATATTTTGCGTCTCG
>DASYQG010000620.1:0-12295 GCA_036005825.1 Chitinophagaceae bacterium
ATGTCCTGCCATAGGAAGCATTGCAAATTTTCCTCTCCAAAGACCTGGCTTGTCTGGTATCTTTCCATCCCATTGTGCAGTGCTTACATAATCTTTAGTTTGTTCAATTTCTTTTTCAGCGATCCTTTTCCCTAAATCAAAGCCAGCACGGGTATCACTGGGAAATGCAACACCCGCAGCGATCCTTGAATCCATAAGTTGTTGTGCAAGTTTTTTTACAGAATCAGTCAGGGCAGGATAAAAACGAGTAAGGATGGTAACGGCGACACCGGCAGCTACAGAATATTCGCAGGGATAAGATGGGCTTTCTGGTTTTATGGTATAAACTTTTATTCTGCTATCTGCAATAAAAGGACGTGGACGTTTGTAAGCATATTTAGTATCCCATGCTGCAATAGTTGCATCATAAGTAGCTGTGCCAAGCAGCATATTGGCTAACGCACCATATCTCCCGGTATCTACCGCCCACAATTTATTCATCATTTCCTGCCAATGATAACCGGGTGAACCGGCGTTCCAGAAGTTGATCTGTTGTTTTGTTTTTGCATCTAAGTTTTTCTGCTTGTCAAGTACTTCGGCAATTTCATTTTTGTAAGACGAGGGTGCATGTAAACGATAGTCTTTGCCTGAAGTGATAAACCATGTTTTCCAATTGCCGGCTCCAGGCTCAACTTGTGCTTGTAGTTGAACACCTATTAAAAATACAACGATGATGATTGAATATTTTTTCATTTATTAATGATTTTACACAAGAATAAATGATTAAAGAAAACGCCAGAGGCTATAGTCAATAAACAACAGGTCTGGGTAAACAAAAAGCATTTTTACGTGAATGATCATTCAGCCAAATGCCAGAATTTTAATGAAGCTTTTTGGCAGGACAATATTTTCATTTTTTGATTTTTGACTTTTAAATTTTAATTGATTGACCTTTTCCTGTGGTTGGTTTACCCGGAAGCCGATTCTATGAACAGTAAAATGAAAAGAGAAAGATTTACCGATATTTACTCCAAATAACAGGAAGAAGATGTCAATTGATAGAAAGAAGTTTATTTTTTATTTATGGGTTGGGCTTGCTTATTCATTGCTTTGGCTGTTTGCCAATGAACATAAATATCCAGGTAATTTTTTCCCGTTGCTGGTTAATAATATCTGGAGAGGTGTTTATATTATTATTCTCAATTTTATTTTTTTCGAGTATACAGTTCCTTTAGTGTTGAGGAAAAAGAAATACATTTTTTATAACATTGTTCTGGCTATTGTGTTCTTATGGATATTTATGATGTTATGGTCTATTGGCCTGTATATATGGAGATCAATAGGAATAGGGTTACATGTCTATACGGCTTTGATAAAATATGATTCAATTGAGCAGGAGCTCGAAGCTCAAATGGGCTATAGTGCGGGTTCGGTTTTCTTTTTTGGAGTTATAAGACATATCTATAATTATATAAAACTAAAACAAGTCACACAACAGTTACTCATTGAAAAGCAGGTTGCAGAATTAAATTATCTTAAATCACAAACCAATCCACATTTTTTATTTAACACTTTAAATAATATTTATTCATTGGCCAGGGATAAGTCTGACCTTGCTCCCGAATCGATTCTACGATTGTCAAAGATCTTACGGTTTATGCTTTATGAAACAAGCGGCAAGTACATACCGATTGAGCAGGAGATAAAGATCATCAGTGATTATATTGCACTTGAAAAATTACGCTACGATGAATCGTTGCGTATCAATTTTAATTATGACATTGAAGATATGAAACAGGCAATGCCACCGTTGTTACTTATTCCGTTGGTTGAAAATTCATTTAAGCATGGTGTTTCTGAAACAAGAGGTCAGCCGTTTGTTGATATTCATCTTTCAGTAAATAAGCGCCAGCTTTCATTTGTTGTACAAAATTCTACAGAAGATTCTTCAGATGAAAAAAGTGTAAAAGAAAATATCGGGTTGTCAAACCTGAGACGTCAATTAGAATTGCTTTATAAACAGTATGACCTGACTGTCCAGCAGAATGGATCAGTGTTTATTGCTACTTTAAAAATAAATCTTGCAAGCCATGTCTAATATAAAATGTATTATAGTAGAAGATGAACCCTTGGCAACAAAAGTCTTGTCGGATTATATTTCGCAGGTTCCATTTCTTGAGTCGCAGGGTGCGTTTAAAGATGCTATTCTGGCTACTGACTTCTTGCGGAATAATAACACCGATCTTATTTTCTTAGATATCCATTTACCAAAGTTAAAAGGCATGGCTTTTTTAAAGACGCTTACAAATCCACCTGCTATAATTATTACTACAGCTTATCATCAATATGCAGTGGAAGGATTTAATCTGAATGTAACAGACTATCTGCTAAAGCCATTTGAATTTGAACGTTTCTTAGTGGCAGTAAATAAAGTAAAGGCAGCACATGGAGAAAAACAGAAAGCGGTTGAAAGCCATGAAAAAGATTTCATATTCCTGAATGTTCAAAAAAAGAAAGTCAAAATATTATTTTCAGAAATTCTTTATATCGAAAGTCAACGGGAGTATATAAAGATCATTACAACAAAAAAAGAATACATTTCAAAAATGGGTACGCATGAAATAGAATCACTTTTGCCCGCAAATCTTTTCAAACGTATTCACCGTTCGTTTATAGTTTCTGTAAGCAAGATCGAATCATATACAGCTGAAATGGTTGAAATGAATGGAATATCTATTCCAATTGGGCGAGGTTACAGGGATATTATAGAAAACCTGTAGCTTTTTAAACCTGGCTTTCCGGGTGCTGAGTTTCATCTTCAGACCTCCAACTTCTGTATCCCCATCTGCGGCTGCGGTTTTTCAATTGCTCTTTAAATTTTTCTTTTTGCTCAGGTGTCATAGTATTCCACATCATTCTTTGTTTTCTATAATAATAGCTTGACCCGCCTCTGCCTCCAAAGCCTCCAAAAAGAATTTTAGCCAGGACCAATATTCCAAGTCCTTGCCAGAATGTGATCTCGGAAACATGCAGTACAGGAGTAAGTATATTATTCCATAACAGCATGATCACTTTTCCAAAAACAAAAATAGCAATAGGGGCCAGGAGAATAAAAAGTAAAATGAACTTTGCCCAACGTGATCGTTTCATATTTTTTAATTTTTATTGTTCAGTAATTTCTTTATATAATTGTTCTAATCGTTTTCTTAAGTGCAGTACAGCATATCGTTTACGGCTGATCAAAGTATTTATTTTTTCCCCGGTTCGTTCCGATATCTCATTAAAAGAAACATCTTCAAGTTCATTCAATACGAAAACCTGCTTTTGTTCTTCAGGTAACTCGTCCAGTGCCGTAAATAGCTGTTCCCAAAATAGATTTCGAAGATGTTCGGTTTCAGGGTTTGCATCAGTTGCAAGCAATATTTCCTGCAGATTAAACTCACTTTCTTCATCACCTGTAAACATCTCTTCCAGGGGTTCCTGCCTGCGGTATTTGTCAATGATCCTGTTTCTTGCTACGCGGTACAACCAGGCACTTGTTTGTTCAATAGGTTCGCTGTTCATGATATTGCTGAACTGGTACCACACATCCTGTAAAATATCTTCCGCATCCTCATCTGTATCCACTCTGCCGCGAATGAAATAAAACAGGCGTTTGCCGTAATCACGAACTGCCTTGATAATATTTTGTTTTGGCTGATCTGTCACTGATATGGTCGTCGTCTGACCCATTTATACAGGTAGACGCATGAGCAAAGGAAATATTTTAAATGGAGAAAGAATTTTATTTAACCAGCTTTAATACTACTATCAAATTTGGTTGCGACGCTTCTTTCAGCTTTTATTTCTTCATTGAGCAAAAGCATTGTCATGCTGCTATTTTATTTTTGAATACCTGTGTTCATTCCAAATTTGGCCATTCTTTAGTATAGCTTTTTCAAAGACGCCATCCTTTTTATAACCGTTCTTTTCTAAAACTTTCATTGACTCAATATTGTACTCAAAAACACCTGTATGAATTCTCACATAATCCAATTGATTAAATCCGTATTCTGTAATTAATTTCACAGCAATTGTTGCTATTCCTTTATTCCAATACGGTTCGCCGATCCAATAACCGATCTCTGCAGTTTTTCTATAAATGTCTTTTTGAGCAACCATGCCAATAACACCACAAAGATTTCCGTCAAATTCGATGGCAAATGTCATAGTAGGGTTTTCTTCTTTCACCATATTAATAAAGAAGATAGCATCGTCAATTGTATAAGGGTATGGCATAAAGTCCCTGAGATTATCCCATATCTTTTTGTTATTCGCTAACCGTGCTAATTCTGCGCTGTCATTGTCATTAAGAGGTCGCAAAATTATTTTTTCCTTTTGTAGCATAATACAGGGTTGTGAAAATTAGACATTTATTCTTTTCTTCACTTCTTCTACAATATATGGAATTGAGCTTTCCGGAAAAGGGGATACGCAGCTTACATTTATCTCACATAGTGTATATTTTTCACTTGTGTTTTCTGTATTGATCTTATTAATAAAAAAATCCGCATCCCATATTACAGGAAGCATTTCATTTTTGATCCCGGTTATTTCCTGTAATTGCCCAACCCAACTTTTCTCCATAATATTCTTTAGATCATTGAACAGTTCGCATTCTTCACTAAAATAAAAACGCTGGCTGGGCTTTTTAAAAGCAGGGCTCTGTTCTGTTATTGGGTAAAGAGCATTTATTTCCTGGTAACCAAAGCCCGCAACTTTTGATCCGGATAAATAACATCTTACCATTCCGTTTACAATATTTTGGTTCCATTCCTGATCTATAAGCATGCTGTTAGTGTTAAAATAAGATTCAAACATTTTAAAGAGAGCATCAATACTTACCAGTTTTTCTTCGTCTCCATTTTTTGCATGTGTTATACCGATCTTATCATGTTTACTATTTGATGTATCAATTTTAAATACACCATCTCCACCGTTGCCACGATATTGTTTTAGAATTCGAATTCCAGGCTGGCCATTAAGAAATCGTTCTTTAAATTCATCAAAAGACTGATACAATTTAGTATCTCCTCCAAACTCTGTTTCTCTGACCTTATACAATATTTCTTTAGTCCCCATTTTTAAAATGGTATCCGGATGAGCGGAAACAAAACATCCTTGTTCTGAAAGTTTTATCAGTAAAGCATCCAATATTTTTCTGTCACCTTGCTGTTCGATAGGGTTAACCCAAACAAGGATTACATTATATCGGGTAAGTTCTTTTGCAAGTTTTTCGGAGATCGTATCATGATAGAGAACAGAATCAACATCAAATCCTTTTTCTATAAAATGAGCAGCTAGTTTTTTATACTTTTCTTCGGAAATAGCATTACGTGTTGATCCAGGTTCTCCAAAAATCATTAATGCTATCGATTTGTTTTTCATGATCGCCAGGAATTCATTGTGTGCAATACTCTAATTTATGATTTTAATCCCAGTATTCATTTTGCCGGAAATCCATCATTTCCTTTAACTCTTATCGCCTGGTTAATATGCCGGTGTTCGTGTTGAACTAAAAAAGTGAACGCATCTCTCAGGTTGTAGGTCACTATCTTTATAGTTGGAGAGGTGATTATTGTTTTATCAATATCAACATTTTTGCAATTTGATATCAAAGTCAAAAATGTTTCCAGGTTTTTGCAGTAGTCATCGATAATTGACAAACTCTTATCAGGTTTTTGTGGTTGGATTTTTTTAGGCGCGATCATTTTTCTCTTTACTTGTTCCTGCAAGCTGTCTTTCATTAATCGGCCGCATAGACGAGTGAAGGGACTGAATTTTTCCCAAAGATCCATTTTGAAATTTCCTTCCGTAATATTTTTCAGATCGGGAAAGTAAGCGCTGTCAGCAATGATCAGGTGCTCCAAACATTGAGCTATACTCCAACTTACAGGGGAATGTTTCCAATTTAATTGTTCCAAAGAAACATTCGAAAACTCATGAATGACTTTCTCTTTTGCTTCTTTACCTTTTTGCATTATTGCGTCTATAAAAATTTCGTCTGTCACTGAATGATAAAACCTTTCTTTTATTTAGTATATTTCTCTAATGTAGCATATAAAATTTTACTTATAAATTTTGATAGCTAAAAAATGATTAACGACAGCAAAGAATATTATTCAGAAATTAAGTTCTATCATTATTTTTGAAAACCAAAAATGCCAGGTATGTACAAATATTTTTATTTCATTTTCCTGTTTTTTGTTTCTTGCATTAACAAAAAAGCTGAAGATTTTATTCCGAAAGAGGAGATCAAAGGCAATTGGCTTATTCTATATCCACAACATATATTAAAGACTGATGTACAAAGAAAAATATATGGAAGGGCCCAGGACTCTATTATAAATTTCATGGGCTTGAAACTTGTCAGCTTTAAAAATAATGGAGAGTTTTTACAAACAGACAGCTTTTATGGGACTCATGGAAAATGGGTGATAAATGATACCGGAAATTTGAGAGTAACATCGGCAGGGAAAGGGTTTGAAAATTTTAATGGCGTTTTTTCAGGGATTATAAATGATACCATACTTATTGAAGAAATGATTTCACTGGAAAACGAACCAATAAAATTGGTATGGCATTTAAAAAAAATAGTTCCGGCTAGTGAAGCAGGTCGTCTCTTTAAAAATGAGACCAACCAGTGGAGACAAAGATCAAATCAAAAAGAAACTGATGCAGAAATAAGAAAGAGAATAATTTCTATGCTGAAATATTATTCTATTTATTTTAAAATGGTATCTGTCGAATCAATCTATTTTTCTCCAGTCCGGGTGTTCTTTCCATTTTCGTATTATCAGCATGGAATAGGCTTAAAAGAGTTTAATTCTGCAGATCAATTTGCCAGGTGTTTTTTTGATAGAACCGATGCAAAGAAAGGATATGAAATTCTCAAAGAAGGTTTTGAAAAGACAAAGGATGAAGATTTTCCGGGAGGAGAGAACTATGTTATTGAATATTCAAAGTACTTCGAAAGACTTGCAAAAGCATTAGAATAATTTTACTTGTAAACTGCAATTATTTTTCATTTGAGAGTACTTCCTCTGCTTTTGTTTTGATCACATCTTTGATTTTACCCTTGAACATATAAACAGCAAATGGTACTTTGGCGTCTATCTCGACAGTTGAACGATGAACAGTGACAATGGCTGACAGATCAAAACCCTGTGCGGAAAAATGAACTGTGCCGGTTCCGTCTTTCCATTCTTCCTTTACGTGAGATATTTTATCTTTTTGCTCATGTTTTAAATTGGTAAACAATTTTTTAATTCTTGTGATCGCTTCTTCTTTGGGAAGGTGGTGGTGGACACTGACTTTTAATGAACGCATTTTTTAATGATTAGGATTAAAATTATATCATCATATAGGTGACATATAATCCCCAATTTATGATATAAAACATTACCATAAAATTTTTTGCTGGTGATAATTCTGATCCTACCATTAGAAACTCCCTGCAGGAGCTGAAGTTAATAAAGGACATTATATGTCTTACTTTCAAAAACGAAATGGAAAATATGTTTGCGTACGTGATATTAATGTTACCTCGAGTCCTGCAAAACAATAAACCAAAAAATGATCAAGAAAACGAATGGAGTTTGGGTTTTGCAAGCTCCATTTTTATTTTCTATTCAGCAATGTTTAAAAACCGGGATATTATTTTACTATTTGTTCGATCAGACGAAAGGTCTATTTTTTCTGATCTCGTTTTATTTCTCCAGTGAGGTAAAGCTCCACCTCGGGCCGTGTTCCATTCGAGTGAACCATTACCGTTCTTTGAAATAAACCTGTTACTCCGGTAGGATCGAATGATACACTTATGACTGATGAGTCGCCGGGTTCAACTTGTTCTGGCCATTTTGCCTGTACACAGTGGCAATTACCTTTCGCTTCGGTAATAACAAGAGGTATATTACCTGCATTTGAAAATTTGAAATCCTGGTTTGCATTTGTCTTTCCGTCAATAATTCCAACATCAATTCTTTCACTCACGAACTTTATCTCCGCAAAATTATTTTTTGGAGCATCTTTTTTTCGGGAACTGGCTTCGCCGCAACTAAAATTGGATAGCAATGCAAGTAAAATAAAGTATAGGCTAATGCTTTTCATTTTCTGTAATTGATACACGAAAAATAATTTATAAAAATTTAAAAGCGAAATGTTCTTTGACAGAAAAGCCCCGTTTTGACGGGGCAATAGATAGTTGGGGTCGCAATAGCAATCCATGAGATCATTAATTCACAGGGCAAAAATTATTTACCCCAAGTGATAATACTGATCACAATGAGTACGGCAAAAATAGTTACCGTAATCAGCTTGCCCTGGACATCCACGTTGTGAAGCAGGGAGTTGAGTTTTTTCATAACCTGAATTTTTAGTTTTCAAAAATGGTTTCGATCAGGTTTTCAAGGGGCGGAGATGTATGCACCACGTCGGGTACAATTCAAAAGGAGTACGGAGATTAAAAACAGAGCACTTTAACTCTTACATCTTTCAAAAACAATGTTGGGGCACTCATTATTGTTTTAAAGTCGGTGGATATCTTTGTAAATCGTATAATCACTAATGAAAAAGCGGAAGTTTAGCATCGACCAGGTCCAAATTTTAAAAAATCGTTGAAAACAATTTATATTTTTTTCAACAGGGCATAAATACTTTCCTTGGCTGATTGCGTCGTTATTAGTCCCCTTGTTGGGCGATCAAGGTCAAGAATTATGAAAATGGTCATCAGGGTCATTGCAGAATAAGTAAAAAGAATAATTAAATCGGCTTTATGAGATTTATTCGTCAATTGCGGGCATCATTAGTGAGATCATACATCGTTGAAAGCCATTTTCGATAGTAGCATACCAATGAATATAAATGCAACTATAAACTCCGGTTGGAATATGGTAAAGAAAGCCAAGTCTCATAAAATTTAGAAAGGGTTTACATGGAATGACTTCTCCAAATTAGGATATTAAACCCTATCCTAAACTTTCAGCGTTACGAAACAGGGGGACGATCAAAAAAAAATTTGCGAAACTTTCTCGTATGCTTTGCAATAAACCTAAATACTTGTAATTCCATGCGAAGTGTAGTAATATAAAAATCAACAGAACTGGCTAATTAGACGGGGTATGAAAATGTAATATTTAAGAGAGCTGCAGCATCTTTCCTTTTAACTTTCTGCTCACGATTGTATTTCCTTATTTCCTCAATGATCTTAAGCGAGAAAGGATTTTCTTCTGTGGCTTTTATATCTTCTACTAATCGTTTTTCAGCTCCTAATAAAGCCAGTGTATCACTTAGCAGGTGAACAAATTCTCTTTTTAAAAACTCCTGCGACTTTTCCATAATTTCTTAATCTCAATATTTGGGCCAAAAGATGGACAAACAAGTATTACACCATTGGCTGGTATTGCCAATTCTATAATTTATATTATAAAATGTCCATAAATTTCCCCTTATAGACCACTGGGCCTGGCTGCAGGTCGGAATGTATCCAAACTGCTTCTTAGTAAATTCATTACCTAAGGCTCTGATTATTTCAGGAAAGTTGTCCGCCGACAGTCAAACTCCTAACAACAATCATTTATTTTTTATTTCATGCCTGCCTGGATGACCGAATGGCAACACTATGGATGGCATGTCCCTTTTTGTTATGGGCATAGGCAAGGGCTAAGGATTTTCTTGAAACGCAACCTTGCTCATTCGGTAAACGTTTCAGTTATGCTAACTATGATTTTTTCTTTCGATGCTACTTACCAATGTAATCGCGGTGTCATGTAAAAAAGAATATTCGTTTGCAGACACACCACACTTTGATAACATTTCAACAACTTATGTAACAGAAGATTTCTAACTGCTTCAGCAAGTCGTCCTTTCACTCAAAAGAATCCCACATGTGATCAAACCCGCGTCTGTCTTATAAACAGTAAGTGGATATTTATGCTATGACCTTGCTGGGCAAGACCCGCGTTTTTTATAAGTATGGATAGAACTGAATAACGATTTATTAACGATATGGCGATTGGTGAATACAACAAACGCTAAGAGGAGGAAGCCGAAAATCCTTTTTTCAGAGTAGGCGAAAAAATAAATATTGAATATGAAAAAAGCATTTAGTAAAAAAATCTATGGTTTTATGCTTATGTCCAGTTTTGCACTAATAATGACGAGCTGCCAGAAAGAACAAAATGGTGCTTTTAAAAGCAGTAGCGAGGTGCAGAGTAAATTTAACACAAATGGGAATGGGATACCTGAGATTTCTACCTGTAGTCCAATCCCTGATAGTTTGCAGGTGCCGGAAGGAAACAAATTCTTTTTGCAAACTTTCGCCAGGGGTGTTCAGATCTACGAGATTCAGCGCAGTGCATCAGACCCAAATACTTTAGTCTGGGTAAATATTGCACCCCTTGCCACCTTATACATAAAACCGGACTTTGTTAATCCAATTATTGATCACTTTGCAGGCCCAAGCTGGCAATTTATAAAAGGTCCTTTTAAAGACGAAAAAGTGGTCGCAAAAAAAGTAAAGGGGAGTACTCAGGATGCAACTGCCATTCAATGGTTGCTGTTAAAGGCTGATGATGCCCTGAGCACTCCTGGTAACCCGGTAACCTTCGTTCAACGGATATGTACTGAAGGCGGTTTGGCACCAGCAACAATACCAGTTGGAGCACAACCTGGTCAATTGGACAGCATACCTTATAAGGCCTCGTATCTTTTTTATACAAAGAATTGAGTTCTAAAAAAGCTATCTGAATTTTGGATTTTAATTTTTTAGTTTGCCCTGGATTCATTCGTCAAAGTCCGGGGCGAACTAAACTCACTGGTTTTTGAGATAGAACCTTCATCCATAATTTTTTCGCTTAGTGAAAATAACCAAACCACGGGATCTGTCGTTGTCTCGCTAATTGCAACGCAATAGGAATCTATTGTTTGGTCAAATCTTTATGGGATTATGGAGGAAGAAAAAAATGTCCTGTGTTATAAACCCAGGACAACGAATGATTTTTTATCTACGGACAATAATTAGCGTATCTCAGGGCAGTTCCAGTTATCCTGCAAAACAATATGAACAACCATGTTCTTGTGCACGATTGATCGCCCAAATACCTGCAGGCACCACCTGGATACCCGGCAATAACCCACTTACCCAATCTTTTTTTACTTCTTTGGGATCCAGATTTAATGATTGTGCAACAACACCGCTATATACAGTTAAAGCCATATCGCATACACAAAACATTACACCGCTATCCTGTAATTCATTGATGCCGATTGGTACAACACCAACACCGGGAATATTGAAATCACCTTGTTTAGGTTTCCAGAAAGGATTACGTGTTGAAGGCTTTTTGGTTTTTGGGTCATCGGCCTTAAATGTTTCACCAAAATTATATTTCGACCATAGGCGATCTTCCATTGCGTACGCTATAGCAGTGTGACGCAGTACGACCACTATACTGCAATCTTTTTCTTCAGTACCGGTGGCTGCATTTGTTGCAAGAAATATTCTTGGCCAGGCAAAGGGAAAAATTTCGTTGGGATGAGGGACATCGAACACAATACGATGTTTGCCTTTTATCTGTTTAAACCATTCATCAGGGTTACCGGGACTGTTTGAAAAATTGGTTTCTGCAAATCCTGACAAGGGAGAAATAACAGAGGAAAGGCCAATTGCCGCGACACCACCGGCGATCTTTCCAAGAAATTGTCGGCGATCATTGTTGTCAACATTGTTGCTTTTCATAAATAGTTTTTTAATGGTTAATGGTTTTGTGCTTCACCTATGTGGGAATGATTGAATACCCGTAAGAGTTTTTATTTGAGGTTGAAAATAGTTTGTAGGAAAAAGGAAAAAAAGACATAATGATTCAATGTGCCCTGATCTTGAGTAAAACAGGCTTTTTTTTGAGCAGGAGAGTTTTCCGCATGGAAATACCATGGATGACCGAGCAAAAAAATGTTTCTGAGCTTCGTGTTTGCAATTATATAATTATGTGAGCGATCTGTGAGAGCAACACATTATTTTCTTCTGGAAGTTTATTTGAATGTAATAAAAGTATTGCTCCCAACTATTTAAACATGTAAAAGTTTATGTTTTGCATGAAGATGACGACAAGGTATTAAGCATTAAATTTTTTCAGAGAAAACCTCTACTGATCTTTTTGGTAAAAATCTAACTTGTTCCTTAGTTCAGTAATTTCATGCTGCATGTTTTCAATTCGCTTAAGTAAAATACTTATAGCATCAATACCTTCAGGATTAATATTCAATTCCTGGTGAAGAC
>DASYQG010000621.1:0-3429 GCA_036005825.1 Chitinophagaceae bacterium
TCCATAAATATCTTCTCTGAAATTCAGTCGCCCATTTTCGTCAACCCATGCTGTGTAATAAGTAATCACAACCGGAATGGGATCTTTTACTTTTACATATTTCTCATCTCCGCTGTTCATTGCTTCACTTATTTTTTCAGGTGTCCACTCAGGTTGATTACGTAACACATAGTTGGCAAATTTTTCAGGCTCTTTTAAACGAATGCATCCGTGGCTGTATGCACGTTTATCTTTTTCAAATAAACTTTTTGCAGGAGTATCATGAAAATAAATATTAAAGCTATTGGGAAATAGGAATTTCACTTTTCCCAAAGCATTTCCGGCCCCGGGTTTTTGACGAACCACCGGAAGCCCATCATCATTTCCTGTGATCTCCATATTTTCTTTTGCTATATAATTTGGATTCTTTTCCATTGCCGGAAGAATTTCTTTGGCAACAATACTTGGGGGAACATTCCAGTAAGGACTAAATACAACCTGGTTCAAGTCTCCATTAAACATCATTGTATTGTGTCCCTCTTTTCCAACCACCACATCAATATCAAAAGCTTTTTGTTTTCCTTCATATACATGCAATACAAATTCAGGAATGTTTACCACAATTAGATTTCCGGAAGGGTTATTAGCCAACCAGCGCATACGATCCATGTTCATTAAGAGTTGTTCAAGTCTTTTTGTAACCGGAACGTTCATTTCTTTTATTAATGAATCGTTGATGATCCCGGTTTCACTAAATCCATGGCGTGCCTGAAAATTCTTTACTGCTGTTACTAATGTATCATTAAAAACCTGGCTGGTATCAGTGCCGGCAAGATCACCGCTTATTGTGAGTCTTTTTTTGATGATCACTATATCAGGAGACTTGGTTCCTTTTTTCAATGATTTTTTTACAGCATTCACCTGGGGCCAACCGCCACTTTTTGCTATTGCTAAATATTTACCCAGTTGGTCTTTTAATGTTTTATAAGATTCATTTACATCTTCGAAATACTTATCATCCTTATGTTTTTTGTTTATCAATGAATCAGCAAGAGCTATCGGGTCTTCTTTTTTCCTTGGAATAAATCTCTCCATCTCTTTACGCTTTACGTAACCTTTTTCATAATTATTGAGCATATATGTTATGAAATGCTCCGTTAATGTAAGTTCAGTATTTATATAGTCTTTGTTAGATGCGCTTACAGAAAGTTCATCTTCGGCAATGAGTCTGTCCATTTTCTTCTGTAGCTTTTTATCTTTTAATGAGGAGTCATTCTCATAAGTGGTCACATAATCGTGTAGGTTCCAGAAGCCACGTGCCTGTTCCGTTAAGCCATCGCTGCTGAACCAGGCAAATTGGTAATTACGTGTATTGTAAAAACTTTCTAAACGACGGGCAATAGAATCATCAATTTTATTTTTTGTAATAAAATTTCGAAGTGCTGAGGAATCTAAAAAAAGATCACTGTAGGAATTGGAAGGAGTAATACTTTCATCTATTTTACTTATATTTTTTTCTTCTTTCGTGACTTTTTCTGTGTTGTTCTCTGTTAAGTCTGTACAAGAGAAAAGAAAGACAGTAATTGCAAAGGCAAAAAGGATTTTTTTCATGCTTACTTCTACTGCAAATGCAATGCCTTTCTAATATTGAAATTCTGGTATAAAAAGGGGGAAAAATATACACAATTCAACAACTACTGATCTTGCTCAGCAGGAGCTGTTGTTCGTAGGAAGATGAAGTAAGTTCTAAAGCTTTGGTAAAAAATTTTTTTGCTTCAGTTTTATTTTCCAGGTCAAAATATATTTCCCCGAGAGTAGCATAATAAAGATGATGATTTTCCAATCCTTTTATTCTTTGCAATTCATCTAGTGCATTTTGTTTACTGATTGCATAGGCTGATGCAATCGCTTTATTCATTGCGACCACTGGATTGGGTTGCAATTGATAAAGCATTTCATATAAATGATAAATGCTTTTCCAGTTGGTTTGTTCAAATGATGTTGCACTTGCATGCTGTGAAGCGATAGCCGCTTCGAGATGATAAGTGGAAACTTCGAAAGGCTCAGTCGATTCTTCCATTAATTCAAAACCTTTACTCATTAATGAGCGGTTCCACTTGCTTCGGTCCTGGTGTTTCAATAAAATGATATTGTTTTTGTCATCCAGTCTTGCATCAAGCCTCGAAGCCTGGAAACACATTAATGCAAGCAGGGCTTTGCTTCGTGGAAAAGAGGTCAATGAGTTTTGTGTGACCAGGAGACAAAGTCTTATCGCTTCTTCACAAAGATCCTCCCGGATCAATTTATCAGGATTTGAGGATTTATATCCTTCATTGAATAATAGATAAAGCGATTTAAGAACACTATCAACGCGGGATGATAACTCATTACTTTGCGGAACTTCCAGTTCGATCTTTTCTGATTTGATTTTTTCTTTTGCCCTGTAAATTCTTTTTGCGATCGTTTCTTCGGTGGTCAAAAATGCTTTGGCAATTTCATTTACACTTAAACCACAAAGTGTTTTTAGCGTTAATGCGATTTGTGATTCTTCTGTAATTGCCGGGTGACAACAGGCAAAGATCATTCGTAACTGGCTATCCTGAATTTCATTTTCCAAAAACATAGTATTTACTGTTGATGAAAGTGTATATTCAGATTGAAGTAGATAACTGTATTGAGGGCCGATCTCATGAAATCTCTTTTCTCTTCTTAAGAAATCAATGGCTTTATTTTTTGCAACACGATAGAGCCACGCAGATGGGTTATCAGGAATTGCTTTATAACTCCAGGTACTCATTGCTTGTAACAAAGTATCCTGGACAATATCCTGAGCAACTTCTATATTTTGTAAACCCAGTAATCTTGATAAAACAGCGATCATCTTTCCCGATTCATGCCGGAAAAGATGATCGACAAGTTGATTGATGTTTTTATTTTGATCCATTCGTCTTATGCAGGTTGCCCAACTTCAACCTTCATTACCTGTCTTACCTGCACTTTGCTGCCATGTCCGAGATCCGGACAATCTTTTGAAAGTTCAACGGCTTCATCGATATCTTTTGCGTTAATGATAAAGAAACCGCCAACTACTTCTTTACCTTCTGTGTAAGGACCATCGGTTACAGTCTTACCGTTAGGGCCACTTACTAATTTTCCTCCTGGTAATAAAGGTTCTCCGGCTAAGTATTTATTTGCAGCTTTCAATTTACCAATCCACGCCAACCATTTGCCCATATGCTCTTGCATGTGTTCAGGACTTAAATTTCCTGGCTGAACGCCTTCAAAAATGAACATGAACTTTTCCATTGTAATTGATTTTAAAATTAAAGTAATGTTGTTTGGTTATAATGACGAACCGCGGTTTTCAATCCGGACAAATCGGGAATTCTTTTTTAAGTTAGCCAGAGTTTTTTAAAAAAATATGGATTTGATGATAAGCGGACAGAACCC
>DASYQG010000622.1:0-4567 GCA_036005825.1 Chitinophagaceae bacterium
GCAACACGAACGAGAACAAAAGAAAATTTTGAGGGAGTTGACATCACCATTACGACATATGGCACTTTGCGTAGTGACATTAAATTGTTGATGAGCATTGAATTTGATTATGTCCTTTTGGATGAATCGCAAGCAATAAAAAATCCATCAAGTAAAGTAACACGAGCTGCCGGGCTATTAAATGCAAAACACAGATTGTGTATGAGCGGAACTCCGCTTCAGAATAATACGTTTGACATTTTTGCACAAATGAATTTCCTGAATCCTGGAATGCTGGGCAGCATGGAATTTTTCAGGCAGGAATTTGCAATACCGATCGATAAATTTGGCGAGCCTGATAGAAAAGAGCATTTAAAAAAAATCCTCTATCCCTTTATTCTTCGCCGTACAAAAGAACAGGTGGCCAAAGATCTCCCGGATAAAACAGAGACAATACTTTATTGTGAAATGGAAGATGAACAGCGTAGTATTTATGAGGCGTATAGAAATGATTATCGTAATCAAATTTTAGGAACAATAGAATCACAGGGCATCCAACGATCGCAACTTACCATTTTGCAGGGACTGATGAAGCTGCGGCAGATCTGTGATTCGCCAGCTATATTGAATGAAACGGATAAATATGAAAACCATTCGATCAAGCTGGATGAGTTGTCAAGAGAGATAGTTGAAAATATCGGTAACCATAAAGCGTTGGTGTTTTCGCAATTCCTCGGCATGCTGGCATTGATACGGCAAAAACTGGATCAGTTGGGTGTGAAGTATGAATATTTTGATGGTAGTACGGCTGCGCCTGACAGGGAAAAAGCTATCCAGAGTTTTCAGAATGATGAAACGGTAAGGGTATTTTTAATTTCATTAAAAGCCGGCGGCGTTGGTTTGAATTTGACTGCTGCTGACTATGTATATATAGTTGACCCCTGGTGGAATCCTGCTGTAGAGCAACAGGCCATTGACAGAACACATCGTATCGGTCAGGATAAAAATATTTTTGCTTACCGCATGATCTGTGTTGATACTATTGAAGACAAGATCATTCAACTACAGGAAAAGAAAAGAGCATTGGCAAAAGATCTGATCGCTGATGATAATACGTTTGTGAAATCACTTTCGAGAGAAGATGTAGAGTACCTCTTTAGCTAGCCTTTCATATTTACTTCTCACCTTTTAGCTTTTATTTCAAAATTCCGAAGGGTTTTTCCCGCCTATTACGTCTAAATTCGTAGATGCATCAACTGTTATGAAGAAACTTATCCTGCTTTGTTCAATACTATCCTCAGCATTCATTACCCAGGCCCAGGTAAATGGCTCGGTAAAAGGAAAATTACTTGACACTGCAGGAAAGCAGCCCTTGTCCGAAGCCACTGTTTCTGTAATGCTGGTAAAAGATTCTTCATTGGTAAGTTTTTCTTTATCCGATAAAAAGGGAAATTTTGAAATTACCAACCTTGACGCAGGTAATTATTTATTGATGGTCTCTTACACCGGATATGAAAATTTTAAAAAGCCTTTTTCAATTACTGCGGAAAAGAAGACAATGGATATTAGTGAGATCATTCTCCAAAAAGAATATAAAACATTAACCGGAGTAACAGTCACCGATCTGACACCAGTAAAGGTTAATGGTGATACTGTTTCATTCAAAGCCGATGCATTTAAAACAAAACCTAATGCAACAACAGAAGATCTTTTGAAAAAACTTCCTGGTGTGCAAGTGGAAAAAGACGGAACGGTCAAAGCTATGGGAGAAAACGTTCAGAAGATTCTGGTTGATGGAAAAGAGTTTTTTGGCAATGATCCAAAGCTCGCAACGAAAAACATTACTGCGGACATGGTTGACCAGATACAGGTGTTCGATGATATGAGTGAACAATCAAAGTTTACCAAAATAGATGATGGCAGTCGTTCAAAAACGATCAACATTAAATTAAAGAAGGATAAGAACAAGGGGGACTTTGGAAAAATTGCGGCCGGCGGTGGTTCTGATGGCCGTTATGAAGGAAATTTATCATTCAATCATTTTCGCGGCAGTCAACGGATTTCTTTATTAGCAGCTGCCAACAATACAAACAAACAAGGATTTAGTTTTAATGATATCATTTCTTCGCAGGGTGGTATGGCACAATTTGCCAAAGGCGGCATTGATTTGGGAGCCTTGAAGGGAGCGATAGCGGGTGGCGGAGGTTTCGGAGGCGGAAGCAGTGGCAATGGCATCACCACTTCAAGGTCAATTGGATTAAATTATAATGATCAATGGAGTAAGAAAATCGATATTCGCAGCAGCTATTTCTTCTCACAATCAGACAATCTTTTAAAGCAAAGCAGTTTCAAACAAACATATTTTCCCGATGATTCTACTACTGATATAACTACTGAAAGTGAATCAAGGAACAGGAACCGGAGTCATCGTTTTAATATAAGAGGGGAATATGCGATCGATTCTATGAATTCGATTTTGTACACTGCAAATCTGAATTTTCAAGAATCAAATGGAGAATATATTGATACCTCCTACACTTTTTCACATGGCGTATATGATTACCTGGCGGTAACAAACAAAACAGCCAATAAGAATACGAGGGATGGCATGAATTATAGTGGCGAATTACTTTATCGTAAGAAATTTAAAAGGATGGGCCGCACATTTACGCTTGGTTGGCGAAATGGGTACAACGAAAGTAACGCCGAGAACTATAGTCTTGCACCATATAATTTTTATAAACCAGATGGAAGTTTATATACTTCCCCCGACCAGAACCTGAAAGGAATGCAGGATACAAAAGCTAATAATAATACTGTAAGCTCTACCTACACTGAACCGCTGGGAAAAAATAAGATACTGGAGTTAAACTATGCGTATGCGCATAACCGGAATATTTCAGATAAAGAATCCTATGATTATAATTCAATATCAGGAAAATATGATGTGTTGAATTTGTTGCAGACAAATTATTTTGAGAACACAAATACTTCAAGCCGCCTTGGCTTCAATTATCGTTTACAGGAAAAGAAATATAATTACCAGCTTGGATTGGCCGTTCAGTTTACAGAATTGGGAAGCAGAAGCATAAGAGCAAATACCGGCAAAGACACAACAATCACTCAAAACTTTACCAATTTTTTCCCGGCCGCTAGTTTTACATACAGCGTTAATAAAACAAAGAATTTCAGATTTAATTATCGTGGAAGAACTAATGCGCCAACGATTACACAACTGCAGGATGTGGCGGATGTAACCAACCCGATCCAGGTGAAAACAGGAAACCCTTCACTGAAGCAAGAGTTTATTAGCAACTTTAATATTAATTACAGCACATTCAATATAATGTCGTTTCGGTTTTTCACGACAAACTTAAGTGTAAACACAACCGGCAATAAAATTGTGAATAGCATTGACTCTATAAACCGGGCCGTGACGATTTCCAAGCCAGTAAATCTTGATGGAGCTTATAATGTATCTGCATTTGGTTCATTTGGGTTTCCTATAAAAAAATTGAAGGGAAGCAATGTGAACCTTACAACGATCGTCAATTATAATCATGACATCAGTATGATCTATAAAGAAGAAAACCTTACTAATCGTTTGTTGCTTACGCAGACATTCGGGTTTAATCACAATAAAAACAAGTTTGACATGGGTGTTACAGGCGGTTTAACTTATAATAATGCCCGATACTCCTTACAGGAAAATTTGAATACAGACTATTTTACACAAACCTATACGGCCGATTTCAGTTATACCTTTAAAAAAGATATTATTGTTTCTACTGATTTCGATTTTCTTATCAACTCTGGCCGTTCGGACGGATTTAATGAGAGTATCCCGATGTGGAATGCCAGTCTTTCAAAGCAGTTTTTGAAAAATAAAGCTGCAGAATTAAAATTGACTGTGTATGATATTCTTAACCAAAACAAATCGATAACCAGGACTATTGGAGAAAATTATTTTGAGGATAACAGCACCAATGTTATTCGCCGGTATTTTTTGATAAGCTTTATATATAATCTCAACCGGATGGCGAACCGCAATCAAATGCCCCAAAACATGAAGAACATGATGGATAGGGGAATGCGCCAGTTCAGGAATTAATGACAAAGAAACGAGTGAAATGAAAAAAGGCGGCCGATCTCTCGGCACGCCTTAATTTATATTTTGGGGTTAGTAGAAACTACTTTCTGCGATAATGGTATTTATGTGCGGCCAGTGACTGACCTGTAAGAATAACACCGAGCACAGAACGAAGCAACCTCGAAATACTCAGAGAAGGCTTGTAATTATGTTTGTAAATCTTCGCCTCCTCATGTCCATGAACAATTACTCTGTTTTTCATTAAAGGATTTTTTAAATAAACGATTAGTTTTCAGATAAAGTATGTCATAAAGTTAAAAAATTCTCCTATATCTTGCAAGCATTATTGTTAAAATTCCATCTTATGAAGCCACTAACTGCCACTTTTATATTCATTTTATTTGTTTTTTCTCTTTCAGCCCAGGTTCTTCCAATCAAAAATGCTTTGCAAACTGATATAGCAAAAGTAATAAGTGATTATCCTAATGGATATAAAAA
>DASYQG010000623.1:0-3726 GCA_036005825.1 Chitinophagaceae bacterium
GTTCTTTGTAACGGTACATGTATATGGTGGCAATGGCACTGAAACAACAGTTACTTGTAAAGTATATAACAATACAGGCAGTGCAGTGTTTTTATACAAAGTAGAAAATGGCGAAGCTGTTAGTCTTGGTTTCAGACGCCCGGTTGAAATGGATACTTGTATATTTTCATTCCCAATAGAAAAAGAAGGTGTTTATTTTATCAGGAAAGGTGGTGCCCATTTGCCGGCTTTTAATTATGTGATCTACCTGAAGCCTGGCAATAATAAATCGGTTGACATTTATACCAGTAACCTGGGACTTGATTTTGACAGTTGTAAAGTTCAAAGTCCAAATCACGAAACAGTTGTATTACAGACATGGACTAATTTGTTTAATAATGTAAATAAATTAGGTACCAACAGGAATCAGTGGGATGAGTTTATCGTAGTATATAACAAACTCGTAGAACAAGCAGCGGAACTGAAAAGAAAGGTGGTATCGAACAATCGCTATTTTAAAGGTGTACTTGCGTTAAAATTAGATGCGGATCTTCAATATGCAAGAGCAGCATCCTTTTTCCATTACGGAGAAAGAATGAACGCTGGTCTTGACAGTACGACCAAACGCCGGCAGTTTTATCAGCCGATGGCAAAACAAAAGTTTTGCAATGCAGGTTTGCTACAATCAGAGAACGGGTTGGCCTTGTTAAAATACAACCTGGGTTACCAGCTATTTCAGAAAGATGGAACACAGGAACAAATGCTGTCAACTTCATTTGTGGACAAGATGAAGATGATATGCAACGATACAGTTCGTGCAGCATATGCTTTAGACCGCATGCAGCAAATTACCAATTTCGAACAATTCAAAACTGATATACAGCCTTATAAAAAATTGTTTACTACAACTGATTTAAAACAGGCTTACCAAAAGAAAGAAGATGAGTTGACCGTGTATGCAAAAGGGGCTCAAGCCTACAATTTTTCGCTTAAGGATACAAAAGATAAAACTGTTTCATTGTCCGACTTTAAAGGAAAAGTAGTTGTGCTGGATATTTGGGCGATGTGGTGTGCTCCCTGCCTCGCAGAAAAACCTTATTTCCAAAAAGTGGAAGATTCATTTAAAAACAGGGATGACATTGTGTTCATCGGCGTTTCGCATGATGGTCAGGCAAAAAAAGAAATCTGGAAAAAGTTTGTTGCAAAGAAAAGATGGACAAGCATTGAGCTTATTTCCAATTATGATGAATCTATCGGTAAATATTATAAGATCGAAGGCATTCCCCGCTTAATGATCTTTGATAAAGAGGGAAAAATTGTAACAGTGGACGCACCGCGTCCATCTGATCCCGAATTCAAATCATTGATTGAACAAATACTACAATCCAATAGCGTAAAATGAAAAGTCGTATAAAAAATATATTTTTCGTTATTGCAAGTCTGATAACTTTTAATGCTGGCATTGCACAGCAAGATCCTGCAACTTTAACTGGTACATTCACTGAAAAAGTAAATGCTGAACTGAGACTTTTCAGAACCGTAAATAACAAACTTCACGTACTGGGTGAGTATGCGATCAACCCATCTAACCCGGAATTTGTTTTTGCTTTGCCTGCTGATACAGCTATAACTTATAGCTTACAGGTAACGATCATGAAGCAGGGGCATATGAGATTGGAAGCAGATAAATGGTTTTCACTTCCATTGACAATGAAACATGGCCAGACCTATTCATTAAAAATTACTCCGTCAAAATTAAGTGGTGAGAAAAAAACAGGATTTGAATTAAAACCAGATATAAGAAAATCTTCCATTGCATTTATAAGCGGAAAATTCGTTAACTGGAATTTTGGCGCCAATGTTACCATTCAGAGAGTTGTCGATGGCGGTTTCGAAAAAATAAATAGCATCAGCAATTCAAAGGAAAAATCTTTTTTGTTGCCTTGTGTAGTAAAAGAGGAAGGTTTTTATTATGTCAATTCTCCACGTTGGATATTGCGTGTTTATCTGAAACCGGCTGATAAACTGGAACTGGCTATTGACGGTACGTCGGGATCTTATGAAGTCATCAATGGTTCTGAAGAAAATCAATTAATGCAGAAATGGCAACAATTGATCTCGCCAATTACCAAGTATGGCTATAATTCTTTATCTATTCAAAAAGATTCATTTGATCTAAACAGTTATTTGAATACTTATGAAAGCCTGGAACCATCTATCGCGAATTTCAGAAACCATATCGATCATACGGGTCCAAGATTCAGTAAGCTTTTCAAAATGGCGATTGATGTAGATAAGGAGTTAGCCCCTGTTTTACTTTTATTTAATAGCTCAGCAAAGACAATTAATGGTTTCAGAACTACACCTAAGAACTTCAGTAATGTACCGAGCTTTTATAATCGCTTTATACATGCAGGGAAATTTAATGATGCGTCATTATTAAATGTTGGTGAAACAAGATCTTACATGAACCTGTATACAAAACTCGTTATTGCAGCTTTGCCGGAAGAGAAGAGAAAACAATTATCCTTAAGCGAAATGCTTGGGCTGAAGATAAATGCAATTTCAAATGACACATTAAAATCTTATTTCCTGAAAGACCAGATGTCGGAAATAGAAGTAAATAATCTTACTGAATTCAGATCCACATTTGAGCCCTATAAAAAATATGCTAAGCCTGCGGCTGTAAAAAAGAAATACCTGGAGGTGTATAACCAGTTCAGCAGCGATACAGCTTATGTAGGAAAATCCTCATACAATTTTTCATTACCAGATTCCACCGGCCGCATGACCTCCATGAAAGACTTTAAAGGAAAAGTGGTGTTTATAGATGTGTGGGCCACATGGTGCGGACCCTGCAGGGAACAATTTCCTTTCCTCAAAGAAATTGAAGAAGAATATAAACACAACAATGATATTGTTTTCCTGGGTATAAGCATTGATCGTGCAAGGGATCGTCAGAAATGGATCAACACGATAAAGAAAGAAAATTTGCCGCCTTTGCAATTATTTGATGACATGGGGAAATCTTTTGCCCGCAAATATGAGATCGTCGGTATTCCAAGATTTTTACTCATCGGCAAAGATGGTAAATGGATAGAAGTTCGTTGTCCACGCCCAGCAGCAAAAGAAGAGTTGAAAAAGTATTTGGATAAAGCGTTGGAGGAAGTTGCTCTCACAAAACAATAACGACTGCGGGAAAAACAAAAAGTCAGTAAAATAATTAGGTATGGGAGTTCTTAGGGACTCCCATAATTATTAAAAAAAGGAGTTTGTAGAATTAATTCAATATCAAAAAAAATTTGTCAATTCTTTTTACCAGTTGGTACATTTTAAGAAATGCTAAGGATGTGTCCCGATACTTTCGATGCCGGAAAAATAGAATACCAATTCGCAATTTCTTTTGTAGAATTAATTCGCGATTTTTTTTAGAAATGGGAAGATTTATTTTAACAATTACTGCTGATAAAAAAAATTAAAGGTATGCCCAGACATTATTTTATTATAAAGAATGATCACGAAAAGCCATCCCGACGGTCATCAGGATGGCAAGCATTTGTGGTTGTTCAATAATCAATCTTCTTGCGACTGTTATTGTTTAAACCTATAAACTCATACAAATTATGCAATTAAAATTACTGTTGAAAATTATTAGATTGACAACTGTTTTCTTGTTGGTTACATCTCTCCATGCGAGTGCCACTGGTTATGTTCCCAGGATTATTACAGCACCTTCACCCATTGATG
>DASYQG010000624.1:0-4583 GCA_036005825.1 Chitinophagaceae bacterium
GAAAGAGCTTCTACCGCATTATTGCAGGAACCTGTCAATTCAAGAGCTTCAACACCTTCAATATGTTTGTGAAGAATATCCCGTGCAGGCAGTTCATCATCAATCACAAGACATTTTATTTTTTTAATTGATGGCATATCCTGAAATTGATTCGTGATTATTAAAATTTATAGATGATATTGTTGATCGCATATCAGGTTTTTCACCCAGGTTTATTTTTAAAAGTGTCATAGATATTTCCTGTTCAGTGTACATTTTTATCTCATGATTTCCAGGGTATAGTAATTCCAACCTCTTCTGTACATTGATAATTTCTACTGAAGAAATTCCTTGCTCAGATTTATCCATATCAAATCCATTCATTAGTTTCATCGTAAACAGATGGTCTTCAATTCTTAATTCAAGATTCATCCATGATTGTTCTGCATTGCTTTCACATTGGCTGAAACTATTTTCAATAAATGGCAGTAATAGAAGTGGTGGGATTGTTTTATTGGCGAAGTTTCCTTTCATATCTATTTCCATTTCCATGTTTTCACCAAACCTTATTCTTTCCATGAACATATATTCCTTCATCATTCTCAATTCTTTTTCAAGAGGCACTTTTGCATCATCACATTCATATAAGAGGTAACTCAGCAAGTCGGAAAATTTAAGTAAAAGCTCCTGGGCATTGGGTGATTTGCTTTTTGCATAGGTATAAATATGATCAAGAGAACTAAAAAGAAAATCTGGACGTATTTGTGCTTTCATCAATTGCAGGTCGGTTATTAATTTTTCTTTTTCAACTCTTTCCTTTTCTTTTTGTTTCAGGTACCAGCGTTTTACCAGCTTAATTGCAGTAGCTGCGGCGATAATTTTCGGAGCAGCTAATAAAACTGAGTTAATACTTGTCCACCAAAGAGTACTGTTAGTTGCCGGAGGGTTATAATGAAATACCAGGTCTATATAAGGAAATAGCTGTGAGTGAATGAAATAACCAGCAGCCAACAGGAAAATAATTAATAAAACAGTGCCAGCTGCCAGGGAAAGATATTTTTCTTTTACCAAATAGCGTGGCAGTAAAAAGTAAATAAATACATAACAAGAAAGTACGTGAACAAGTATTAGAAGAAATGTTTTCAGGAATAGAATGCCACTTAGATTACCAAAGTCGATCTTCTGCAGACCCACTTGCACATAATAATAATAGGTAGCAGCAAAATATATCCACCAGAGTATCCAGAAAATAGCATGACGCCTGATACGTATACCTGGTTTGTCAGAAAAAATAAAGTCATGCCAACTCATACATTTCTTTTTTATTAGTTACTATATCTTGCTTTATTTTATCTTCCGGTGAATGCAAAACAATTTTCATAACAACTTCATAGCTCATATCACTTTCTACAATTCTCAGCGAATGGGTTTCCGGGTAAAGCAGCTGTAGTCTTTTTTTTACATTATTGAGACCGATGCCTTTTTTACCAGGTGATTCATTGTTGTATTCTGGTTTGTTATTGGTTAGTTTAAATTCAAGAAAGTCTTTTTCAATATGAATATCCAGCCTTACCCATGGATGTGTAAGCATACGGCTGGTACCATGTTTAAAACTGTTCTCTACAAAAGGTATCAACAACAGTGGGCTGATCATTTTATCTTTTACTGTTCCTTGTATATGTAAACTCAGGTTCAACCTGTCTCCATACCGTATCTGCTCCAATGCTATATAGTCCTGTATCATTGATAATTCTTTATCTAATGGCACTAGCTGCCGGCTGCAATCATTTAAAATATAATGAAGAAGGCTAGAAAGTTTTTTTATCATTTCCGGTGCTCTGTCAGAGTCATTTAATATAAAAGAGTAAATATTATTCAGTGTATTAAACAGGAAATGAGGATGTACCTGTGCTTTTAATAATTGTAGTTCGGCATTAATTTTTTCACGAACTAATTGTTCAGTCTCTTTTTGTTTCAGGTACCAGCGTTTCAAAAGTTTGATGGCGACAGCAAAACCGACTATGGTTGGATAATTGAATACAATTTGCCTGATCCAGATAGGGATGATATAATTCATATCCGGCATTTTTTCGAAATATCCCATGCGGGTGCTTATTGAAAAAGTCATCAGGAAATTTAAATAATTAAAACAAGCAATGAGGATGACAAATACGATCAACAAAACTGTTATGCCTATCCGGTTTCTACTTTTGGAGAGATACTGAGGTAAAAAATAATAAAGTATTCCGTACACGAGGGCTATATGCACTACTGTCATCAGGGAGCTATTCATAAGGATTCGAAGACACGAAACGATTACTCCATACTTTTCAATCTGGGGCATTGGACCATTTAAATTCCATGCAGGCACCCAGGAAAAAGGAACTAAGTACGTCAATGCAAAATAGAGACACCAGGTAATCCAGAAAAGAAGATGACGGCGAACCCTGTATTTACGCTGATCAGAGAATATGAGATCATAATAATTCATACGCCTTTCTTGATTAACTAAAATTACTTAATCGGGATTACCAAAAATCGTTCGAAAAAGATTTTTAGGCCAGTGACATTCCTTTTTCTGCAAACGCAGTTAGTCGTCGGCCAATGGTTATGATTATATGCTCACTGTTGTCTGCTATTCCATGAACAAGCTTAGCCGAAATAAAAAATTTTCGGGGAAATGCAAATCTATTTTTGGTCGTAAACAATTTATTCATATCAAAAAAATTTTATGACAACTTATCAATCTATCTGCAAAAGTTACAACAGGCACATATTGTTCCTGATGTTACTTATTACGTTTTTTATTTTCGGTTGCAAGAAAGAAACAACGAAATCAACCAACGAAGAGATCTCAACAAGTGCACGGTTCGATAACAATGGTGAAGGCCGGGGAAATGTAAGCCCTGAAATGGTACTACGATGGAATGATGCCGCCACTTACGTTGTAGTAAGAACACTACAACTGCAGCCTGCACCTCGTATCCCACCATTCCGTGAAAGCCATTACTATTCAATGGTGAATATTGCAGTGCATGATGCGCTGAACAATATTATACCTAAGTATGAAAGCTATGCGTTAAATGCAAGGGATAAAGATGCCGATCCTGATGCTGCGGTTGCGCAGGCAGCGCATGATGTTATTTCATATTCTTTTGGCAAATTAAATCCTCCGGCGAATAATACACCACAGGTTATACAGGATTACATCCATGATTTGCTTACGCAAAGTTTAAATTCAATTCCTGATGGTGAAGCAAAAACTAAAGGGATTGCATTGGGTGCTGCTGCAGCACAAGCCATTATTCAAAATCGTACAAACGATGGAAGCCTGAGCGCAACAGGTACGATCATTCAAGGCGTTAATCCGGGAGAATATCGTACAACTCCACCTTTCGCAGCTGGTGTTTATGATTCCCCTGGATGGGGCAATGTAAAAACATTTGGGATAGAAAACAGTACACAGTTTGTTGTTCCGCCACCTTATTCTATCAACAGTGATGATTATACCGCCGATTATAATGAAGTAAAAAGAATGGGTTGCGCAACATGCACAGGTGTGAATGGACGTACACAAGACCAGGAAAAAATTGCAAGGTTTTGGGTTGAAAGCTCAGCATTTGGATGGAATAAAGTTGCCAAAGCGATCATTGCAGAAAAAAAATTAGATGCGTGGAAAACAGCCCGCCTGTTTGCATTATTACAAATGAGTGTTGCTGATGCATACATTGCCTGCCTTAAAGCGAAGATGATCCATTTCTTTTGGAGGCCATATACAGCAATTCAATTGGGAGATAATGATGGTAATCCAAATACAATTGGTGATCCTAACTGGCAGGTTTTAGTATTTCCAATACCTCCTATTGCCGATCATCCATCAGCTCATGCCGCTGCGGGTGGTGCTGCTGCAGAACTTCTGAAAAGCTTTTTCGAAACTGATAATAAAGATTTTTCATTTGAAAGCTCTTCGTTACCAGGTAATCCAAGAAGTTATTCATCATTCTCGGATGCAGCAAGAGAAAATTCTTTGTCACGCATTTATGTTGGTTATCATTTTCGTAAAGCAGTTGATGATGGCCAGGAATTGGGAAACAATGTTGGCGCGTGGGTAGCTACCCATTCTTTGCGAGAGAACTAATGTTCATGAAAATAATTATGTAAAAAGGAACCATTAACCCCTCTCGAAAGCAAGTATTTTTTTAATTAAAAAATTAGAATCATGAAATCATCACGTAAAATGTTGTCATGGCTATGTATTCTCATTTTGCCGTTGACAATCTTTATTTCCTGCCAAAAGCAGGTCGACAAACCTGCAACTCAACAACAATCTGAGGAAGTAGGTGCTGCCAATAATAATGGCCATGGCCATTTACAACAGACCAAAACATTTTCATCAGATGTTGTTGTCAGCTGGATCAACTTGCAACTTCAAATGAACAAGGCGCCACTGCCAGCGGGTACTGCAGGCCAGGCTAACGACAGATGCCAGGCATATTGTGGTATTGCACTTTACGAATCAGTGGTTCCCGGCATGCCGGCTTACCAAACATTGTCTGGCCAGCTGACGGATTTTCCTGCAATGCCTTCAACAGAACCCGGCAAAG
>DASYQG010000625.1:0-6296 GCA_036005825.1 Chitinophagaceae bacterium
TTATCAAAAAAAGAAACTTCGCTTATATAATTTTCCGTTCCTGAAATTTTGAGCAAGCCTACAGGAGAATGATAATAAGTTGTGTAAGAAACGATCTCTGGTATATTAGCCGATGCGTTGTCCATTTTTAACTGCCCTTTCGGGTTGCAATAAAATTACATGATTGTTTTCATCATAAACACCAAGGACAAGACATTCGCTGAAGAAGTCGGCAATTTGCTTGGGAGGGAAGTTCACGACTGCAATAACTTGCTTATTAAGAAGGTCTTCTTTTTTATAAAACTGTATAACCTGTGCTGAAGATTTTTTGATACCAAATTCAGCGCCGAAATCGATCCATATCTGGTAAGATGGCTTTCTTGCTTTGGGAAAATCTTTTACTTCAATGACAGTACCACAACGGATCTCGACTTTTTCAAAATCATTCCATGAAATGACGGACATAAATTCTATTTAGTCCAGTAAGTTAGCCAAATCCTGTAATTCTTTTTGCTTATGAATATCTTTTTCGCTGGTAAAACATTTACTGTTTTCTTCCAGTAAATATTTTATAACAGAACGATTATTCTGCGGTTTAAAAAATGACGGAGCAGGTTCAACGGAAATCCTTTTAAAATAACTGGCTACATCTTTATGAGTGAATACCTGTCCGCTTGTAGGATCTATATAGAATTCAATTTTCTCCTGTGGATTTTCAAGGGCCTCATCACTATAACCATGTTTAAAATAAGCCAGTACAAATTGTTTCGGAATAGAAACTGCTTTTACAGGAATATCAAGCAACTCCGCAAGTACTAAATATAATATTCCATTGCTTAGCTGGTTTCCTCTTTTTGCCTCTAATGTTTTATGAATTAAAAACTCATTTGTTTCCTGGTGATTTATTTCTCCGCCTTTCAGACCATAATAACTGTAAAGAATACTTGTTACTATATTTATTTGCTCAAGAGGAGTGAGGTAGTTATTTAATTCAAGCCAAATGTTTCGGCGAATTTTTTCTATTTCCTGCAATACCGGTGCAGTAGCGAGATCAGGATATTGAAATTTAGAAACGAGTAATGCACCAAGCATCAGGTCGTGATGACCGGAAACATTCCATTGTCTGAAATCTTCACTAAGGTCACGATAATGCAAACGATGAATGAGCAGTTCAATACGATGCTGCACATTTTCATCCGGGATCGTTTCCCATAAATGTTCAAGACTGGGAATGATGTTTTTGCCGTAGTCAATTATTTTTTCTGATACGGCACCGAAGACCTCTTCATCTGGATCGTCGATGAGGGTAAAAAGTGCGGATAGTTCCTTAGTGGTTTCCATTGGCGGCATTGGGTTTTGTAAATGTCTGTTTTAATAACGATGCAAAACCGTTAAAATTTTCCACAGGTGGGGAAAGGATGAGCGAAATCGGGCTACTAAGCCAGGTTGAGCAATAAAGTTTATGTTTGAAGTATGAAAATGAGATACTTCGTCCTTTTTCTGATTTTTCCGGGAATTCAGCTTACTGCCCAAGTTGATAATTTTTTTGCAGTAAAAAAAGATAGTTCTGGTTTTTTTCTTACTTCAAAAGGAGCTTCTCACCTTGTGTTGCTTCCTTTAAAATGTATTACTCAGCAATTCCCTAATAAAACAGGGCACACATCGGTTAGTGACAGCGATCATGTATTGTTGCCTTCGCAACTACATCCTGCATTTTATGGTTGTTTCGATTGGCATTCTTCTGTGCATGGTCATTGGATGCTGGTACGTTTAATAAAGTTATTTCCTGATCTTCCGGAAGCTTCTGCCATTAGAAGTGCGATCAATAAAACTATCAACGAGGAAAATATAAAACAGGAAGTAAAATATTTTGAGTTGCCTCTTACGGCCTCGTGGGAACGAACATATGGATGGGCATGGATTTTAAAACTGGATGATGAGTTGTCCGATTGGCAGGATGAAGATGGTAAACGATGGCATAAAGCATTGCAACCACTAACTGAAAAAATAATTCAATTGTGGACCTCATTTTTACCAAAACAAACGTATGCAAATCGTACAGGTGTACATCCCAATACTGCGTTTGGTCTTGTGTTTGCGCTTGATTATGCCCGTAAATTGAAGAAGAAAGAATTTGAATCAGCGATAATAATTTCTGCCAGAAAAATTTTTATAAATGACCGTGATGCTCCTGCTTTATGGGAACCAAACGGTTCGGATTTTTTATCACCGGTTCTCGAAGAAGCTGATCTGATGCGGAGAATTTTACAACCAAAAGAATTTCTCAGTTGGTTCAATAGCTTTTTTTCGCAGCAGGCATTAAAACATTTAACAGTACTTCCGGTTGTATCAGACAGGTCAGATCTCCAGATCGTGCATCTTGATGGATTATCTTTCAGCCGAAGCTGGTGCATGAAGGGTATTGCCACTGCTTTACCAGCCGGAGACTCAAGAAAAAAATCACTGCAACAATCGGCACTCAAACATTTATCTTCTGCTTTACCACATGTGGTAAGTGGTGAATATGGAGGAGAACATTGGCTGGCCAGCTTTGCTGTGTATGCGTTGGTGGAATAATAATTTCATTTCTTTTCAGCAACTACCATCCAATCCCAGGGTTTTGGTTCCGTTAGCCATTTCGGAGGTTTTAGAAACTCGGTATCCCACTCATATTCTATTTTTTGAAAATCTTCCGCTATGAATCCTTCATTGCTGAGCAATAATTGCAACTCTTCTTTGAGATAATGCTTTGTAGGAACACTATCAATTTCTGCATTTCCTTGTAAAATATTTTTTAATTGAACGCCGCTATTTTTTTTATTGATCGCTCCATTTGCATCTTTATCCGGATTCCATCTTTGGCGGATAATAGATGTTAGCAAGGAGGATTCAAGAGAAGGAATAACAAGGATCAAATGACCATTTTTCCTGATACACTTTTTTAGGTTTGTAAAAAATACACTTCTTTTTTTCAATGAATCGGTGAGAATAGCATTAATGCAAATACCAACATCACACACTGGCATTTTTGCTCTCGGGCTTGACATATTAATGCGACTGTATTCCACATTTGTGAATTCTGGATAAAGCTTTTTAGCTATTTCAAGATTTTCTGCTGATATGTCAACAGCATAAACTTTTTTGAAAGCAGGAGAGAGGACTGGCATCCATTTACCAATGGCGCAACCAATATCAATAGCAGTTTTATTTTTTGATGAGATTTTTTTTATAGCAGAAACAATTACTCCTTTACTATCATTTCTTAAAACATCAAAGATTTCTTTATTGTAATCAGGCGCAATCTTTTCCCAATAGGTTCGATCCATTTTTTAGAATTTATAGGGAGAGCACATATAATCAGCTCCTTTCAAAACATTCCCGGTGAAATCAAATAAGGTTACATTATCCCATCCTGAACCGACTCCCCAGCTATCATTAATTCTTGATGTGATCCACGCAGGTTCCCAATACTGAACACCTTTTCCACCGCCATTGATCACTGCCTGTACCAGGTCTTTTAAATAGTGATATTGATCATCAACTGAAATTGCATAACCGGGTGCAGCATCATTAGCCGAAAAAATATTATTGTAGCTGTCGCCATTGCCTGTTGTCCATGGATAACCAGTTTCTACGATCATTACAGTTTTGTTGTACAGCGTAACAAGTTTTCTTATTGTATCAGTTACTCCCTGCATGGTTTTTACTGTTGACCATTTTGTATAATGAGAAAGGCCGATGATGTCGTAATCGGTAACACCTTCTTTTGTTATTCCATTCATCCACCAACCCGCAGTTTGCAGTTGCGCTTCATGAATAATAACTTTCGGTTTGATAGAAGATGTTTTTGAAAAATCTCTTACCGCTTTAACTCCAGCCTTTAGCAACTCGGCATAGTTTTTAAAATCGCCTTTTACAATTTGACCTACTGGCCAGCACATACCATTGTTGGTTTCATTGCCAACCTGCACTAATTCAGGAGTAAGATTTTTACTCTTATAAAAGTTTAGAACGGCTAATGTGTAATTGTAAACAGAATCCTTCAAAATATTCAATGGCAAACCAGCCCATGCCGCAGGCGTTTCCTGTGCCCCCGGATCAGCCCAGCGATCGCTGTAATGAATATCGAGGCTTACTGCCATGCCTGCTACTTTAGCACGTCGAATTGTTTTTTCTGTTCCATACAGGTCATAGTACATTTTACCATTGTTCAAATTGCCGATCCATGTTGGGGTATGCCATAAACGTACACGCACTGTATTAGCGCCATGATCTTTTAGAACCCTAAAACAATCTTTCACTTTTCCTGAATCACTGTAAACACCGCCATAATCTTCAACCTGATTTACATAAGAAAGATCAACTCCCATATTGAATTCATCCCACCGATAAAATTTCTTTTCGACAGTTGTAAGAGGACTGCTATCTTTTTTGCAGGCAAATGATGCAAGCCACCCTGCAAAGACGATCAATAAAATATTTTTCATAAAGTAAAGTTAGGTATATGAATTGCGGATTTCAAAATGATGTCGAAAACAGATTTTACTAATTCTCATCTATCAATTAACTTGATAAAAATTTGCCAATGAAAAAGAAAACTTCTGGGAATTATTCCCGCCGTTCTTTTTTACGTGATGCAACAATAGCTGCAGGTGCGTTTATGATCGTACCAAGGTATGTTTTAGGAAAAGGATTCATTGCGCCAAGTGATAAATTAAACATTGCAGGAATTGGAGTGGGAGGAAAAGCTGAAGTGAATCTTCCTTATGCATGGAACAATGGCGCTGAAAACATAGTTGCGCTGTGCGATGTGGACGATCGTATGGCAGTGAACGCAAGAAAGAAATGGCCCAATGCTCCTTATTATAAAAATTTCAGGGAGATGCTGGATAAAGAGCATAAGAATATTGATGCAGTAATGGTAACAACTCCTGATCATATGCATGCAGTTTGTGCTTTGCCCTGCATGCAATTGGGTAAACATGTTTATGTAGAAAAACCTTTGACACATGATATTTACGAAGCTAGAATATTAACTCAGGCCGAAAAGAAATATAAAGTGGTTACTCAAATGGGTAACCAGGGAAGCAGTGGTGATGATACAAGAAATGTAGAAACATGGATACAAGCTGGCGTTATAGGTAATGTACATACGGTGCATGTTTGGACAAATCGTCCTGTATGGCCATCTGGTGTTTCTTTGCCAACAGGAAAATTTGATATACCAAAAGAATTGGATTGGGATCTTTGGTTAGGTACCGCTTCCATGAGAGATTATAATCCTGCCTATTTGCCGGCTATCTGGCGTGGATGGACAGATTTCGGAACAGGATCATTAGGTGATATGGGTTGTCATTTTATTGATGTGCCTTATCGTGCATTGAAATTGGGTTATCCGGCTTCAGTTGAATGTAGTGTCACGTCTGTTTACACAGGATTTTTCCAGGAAAGTTTTTATAAAGGAAGTTTTCCTCCTTCTGCTGTTATTCATCTTAAGTTTCCAAAACGTGGTAATCTTGTTCCAATTGATTTTACCTGGTATGATGGCGGGATCAAACCACAAAGACCTGCTGAGCTTTTACCTGATGAGCAATTAGGAGAATGGGATGGGGGAATTTTATTTGAAGGAACAAAAGGAAAATTAATGGCAGGTTTGTTTGGAAGAAATCCAACATTGCTTCCAACCAAACTGATGAAGACGACAAATCTTCCTAAATCGAAATATCCATTTGTTACAAATGGATCAGAAGGACATCAGAAACAATGGACCGACGCTTGTAAAAAAGGATATGGCACTTATACAAGTTCCCCATTTTCACAAGCGGGACCATTAGCTGAAACGGTGTTGATGGGAAATCTTGCTGTATTGAGTTATAATTATTTTGAAATGTCAGGTAATGATAGAAAATTCAATGGCCGCAAGCAATTGCTTTGGGATGGTGAAAATATGAAGATCACCAACTTTGAGCCGGCCAATCAATTTGTAAAAAGAGAATATAGAAGTGGGTATAAACTTGAGTTGTGATGATGGCTAAAATATTAAATGCCTGCCTGTCGGCAGACAGGGTTAAATTGTTTGTGTCTAAACAATTTAACCATTAAGGAATATAACAATGAATCTCTTAATATTTAAGCAACTTGGTTCCTTCTAACTCTATCGGTTTATCATCTTTGATAGTAACTTTTACTTTAGCTCCTCCGCCACTGAGCAACTCAAATTTTGCAGTGACATAACCAATACCTCCTGCAAAACTATTGTCTCCTTTATAATCCATAGCTTCCATTATCTGTCCATTTATTTTTGCAAAAAGCTGGTC
>DASYQG010000626.1:0-5609 GCA_036005825.1 Chitinophagaceae bacterium
CAAGAACGTTGGGCAATCCAGGAATACACTTCCATTACTCCTAAGACCAACTTTAAAATGTATAATGCTTTTGCAGACAAAGATGAAAACCCCGAGTTGCCGGGCTCTGAATGGGATCATACTTTCAGCGAAGAAAACGGAACAACAAAAGTGAGCATCACCATTTACAATGAATCCCTTGAAAGGCTAGAGAGGATACTTGATGGCTTCACGCAAGGAATGAAAATGTCATTGAGCAACCTGGAAAATCTATTGGCGACTTTATCGAAAAAATGATTTTCGTTTTCAGAGCTTCTTTCGAAACAAATAAGAAACTAAACAATTTAACATCTAAAAAATAAAAATTATGGCACTTATCAATCCTCACATGAACTTCAACGGAAATGCCGAAGAAGCATTCACTTTTTACAAATCAGTATTTGGTGGAGAATTCGCAAAAATTATACGTTTCAAAGACCTCTCAATCCCTGAATTTCCGGTACCAGAAAAAGAGGCAAATAAAATAATGCACATTGCTTTGCCTATTGGCAAAAACTTTTTAATGGCCAATGATGTTCCGGAAAGTATGGGGAAAACAAATGAAAATGAGAACAGGTCTAAAATATTTATAAGTGCAGAAAGCCGTGAAGAAGCCGACAAATTATTTAACGGGCTATCAGCAGGCGGAACTATTGAAGGACAAATAGGAGACAGTCCCTGGGGTACATATTTTGGATGTTTTAGAGACAAATACGGTATTGAGTGGATGGTGGACTTTGACTCAAAATCCAACGGACAAAAGTAACTAACGAAAAACAACCAACGCCTAGAAATGGTTGAAGCATTTAAAACAAATGTTCAGAAAAAGAAGCAAAGCAAAATGCTGCTTTGTATTTTGTCTGAAGCATTCCCCTCGTTTAAAATTAATTTTGACCTTTCAGATTGTGATAAGGTGCTTAGAGTTGAAGGAGACAATATAGAAGCATCAAGTATAATGATACTCGTAAAAGAGAGTGGATTTAAATGTGAGATATTAGATTAACAGCAAAAAACCACGGGAAAGCTGACCTGCCTGCCGGTACAAGAAACCAATAGAGTAAGCATAAAATAAAAATCAAATAATATGAGAAAAATAACTGTCTTATCAATGACCACACTAGATGGAGTAATGCAAGCACCCGGTGGACCCAAAGAAGATAGATCAGGTGGTTTTAAGTATGGAGGTTGGACCGAACCTTATGGTGACGAAGCTTATGGAAAGGCAGTGCAAAAAGAATTGCAGCAGGCTGTAGATTATCTTTTGGGAAGAAAAACTTTTGAGATATGGGAAGGATATTGGCCCAAACATGCCGACTTCTGGCCCGGCATCAATCATGGTACAAAGTACGTCCTGTCCAAAACAAGGAAAAAGTCAGATTGGAAAAACTCAGTTTTCCTCAAAAACGTAGCAGATATTAAAAAGCTTAAAAGATCAAAAGGTAATGACATTCAAGTTTGGGGAAGTAGTAAACTTATCCAATTGTTATTTAAGAATGACCTCGTAGACGAACTCCGTCTAAAGATTCATCCATTGACTCTTGGCAAAGGAAAAAATTTATTTGAGAATGGTGTGATCCCGGCAGCATTTATATTGATGGAAAGTACTGTTACATCAACGGGAGTTATTTTGGCCAATTACAAGCGGGCCGGAAAAGTTAAGACAGGTACTGTTGGAGCCTAAGTACAACAGTGCAACACAAGAGAAGCATCATCGAAGCAATTAGTCCGGGGCAATAATAATTATGAATTTAGAAATTAGAAATGATGAATGAAAAAACACGCCACATTCATAACTCATAATTCTAAACTCTGAAATAGCTGTAAATTTTGCACATTTGTGTCATGGCGGATAATAAAAACTTTTTGCTAAGACATAAGGCGACTATAGTTTATAGCATAAGTTTGGCTTTCCTCCTATTTCTTCTCAAATGGTTAGAACTTCGTTTTATAATATTTAATCATTCATTCGAGGTCTACATAGGGTTTATTGCGATCATTTTTACCGCATTAGGTATATGGCTTGCTTTAAAACTTTCAAAACCAAAAGTTGAAACGGTAGTAATAGAAAAAGAAGTGTATGTAAACAGAAATGAAAATTTTATTCTGGATACATCACTTATCTCCCAACTTGAACTAAGCAAAAGAGAGTTGGAAATATTGAGTTTATTGGCGCAAGGGCACAGCAACCAGGAAATTGCAGCAAAACTTTTCGTTTCATTAAGCACCGTTAAAACACATATTCAAAATCTTTTTGAAAAGTTAGATGTGAAAAGAAGGATACAGGCAGTTGAAAAGGCAAAAAGATTAAACCTTATCCCATAATCCTCATACTTTGGTATGAAAATTAAGCAGTGCATCAGAAAAATGGCCGAAAGTATGAGCGGAAAAAGTTGGACAACAGTCACATTTGCACCAACAAAAAATAATAAAATGAAAAGGAACATTATTGTCTATGGCCTTACTGCCGGCATTGTAGTTTCTACTTTAATGCTGTTTAATGTACACAGCCTTAGCTATCGTGATGGCAAATTTGATTATGACAGAGGTTTGGTTATCGGGTATGCTACCATGCTCATCGCTTTTTCATTGGTTTATGTTGGCATTCGGAATTACAGGGATAAATACAATGGAGGAGTTATCAGTTTTGGCAAAGCATTTAAAATAGGCATCATGATGGTTTTGATCGCTTCCACCATTTATGTTGTTGCCTGGCTGATCGACTACTATTTTTTCTCCACAGATTTTATGGAAAAATATTCAGTAGCCATGCTTGACAAACTGAAAGCAAGTGGAGCAAGCCAAATAGAAATAGATAAGGAAACAAAAGAAATGGCAAGTTTTGTCAGGATGTCTAAAAATCCACTCTTTACGGCGATGATGACTTACGTCGAAATTTTACCTGTCGGGTTGATAGTAACGCTTATCAGTTCGTTGATTTTAAAAAGAAAAGCAGAAATAAAAATGAAGGAAACTATATTTTAAAAATTATAAAATGAATACCGTAATTACAATTCTACTTGTAGTGGCAGGCATCATTGCGTTGCTGTTGATCATTGCGCTTTTCATGAAGAAGGATCATTATGTCAAACGGGAAATTATCATCAATGCGCCCCTGCAAAAAGTATTTGATTATATAAAACTGCTAAAAAACCAGGACAAGTTCAACAAGCAAGCAATGGCTGACCCCGACAGGGATAAAGAATTCAAAGGAAAAGATGGAACAGTTGGATTTATTATTGCCTGGAACGGAGATAAAAGTGTCGGTGAAGGCGAAAAGGAAATTATGAACATCATTGAAGGGAAAAAATTTGAAACTGAGATTCGTTTTGTAAGGCCGTTCAAAGCCGTTGGCCGTGCAATCATGGAGACAGAATCTTTATCTAATGATCAAACCAAAGTATACTGGAGTAATGCAGGCACATTGAACTATCCTTTGAACCTACTAATACCAATGATGGAAAAAAACGTTGCGAAAGATATGGATATTAGTTTGTCAACTTTGAAGAACATTCTCGAAAAATAATTCACAATACTTAAATACAAACAACCACTAACATCGGCTTAACTGACCTCAACTATTAATGATAAAACAAAAAACATTTAATTTTATAGACAATGAAAAGAATCTCATTGACGATAGCACTAATTGATTCTTCGTTTTTAGTTGGTTTCGCTTTTAAGACAATCATATCTAACAAAAAAAATACAAATATGAAAAAAGTAACCGGGATAGGGGGTATTTTCTTCAAATGCAAAGACCCTAATAAAGTTAAAGAATGGTATAACACTCACCTTGGGTTAAACGCCGGCCCATATGGGGCATCTTTTGAATGGCTGCAAACTGACGACGTAACAAAGAAAGGACTTACACAATGGAATGTAAATTCCGAAACAGCAAAATTATATGAGCCTTCAACAAAAGACTTTATGATAAACTATAGAGTGGAGAATTTAGAAGCATTAGTTGAAGAACTAAAAAAGGAAAACGTAACTATCGTAGACAAAATTGAAGCATATGATTATGGAAAGTTTGTTCATATTTTAGACATAGAAGGAAATAAAATTCAATTGTGGGAGCCTAAAGATTAGAATATGATTGTAAAGTTAAAACCATAGCTCTTCGATGCAACAAATGAAAAAGTTATAACTTTCGTAAAGCAGAATGTCTAAATCTTCGATGAAAATATATGACGCATTTAAGGCATGAAAAGAAAATTACCTGGTTCGTTATAATTACTTTCATGGCACAACCGGTATTTACGCTAATGGCCTTGCTGATTTATCCACCCGATTTCTCAAAAGAATTTCCCGTTTATGATCCCGATGGGATTATGCTAGTGGCATATGGAAATGCTTTATTCATAGCCGGTCTCACAGTAATGGGCATTAAGCTGGCTGATGAAAAAAAAGTTTTGCCTGCCGCAGGTTTTACAATGTTTGCTATCTCCGGCGGTATTTTGACAGCATCTCTGTTTGAGATCACCCAGATAGTTTCTTTTGAAACGTACGAAAAATTTTACCGCATCCAGTCAAGTGCAAATTTTCTTTACCTGCCTGCTATGTATCTTGTCTCGGCATATGAAGAATTTAAAAAATGGATACGTTATATCGGTTTAGTAAGTTCCATTCCGCTTCTCATGGCTAGTTTTATGTTCTTATTCGGCGACAGGGATTTTAAAACACTGGAAACCATCTCAGATATTGGATTTTCTTTCCTGGCTGTTACTTCATTCAGTTGGGCATATAATGTTTATATTAATTATAAAAAGGTTCAAAATAAGATGGAGAAAAACTGACCAAACAGTTCGTAAGAGACTAAGACTACATTTAAAATTTATAATTCAAAATAGTACTGAAAATGGATAATCAAAGGGTATATAAATTGAAATTTGCGAGCGTCTATCCGCATTATCTTAAAAAAACGGAGACTAAAGGGCGTACCAAAGAAGAGTTAGATACTATTATTCGCTGGCTGACCGGATATACTCAAAAACAATTGCAGCAACAAATAGACAAGCAAACTGATTTTGAAACCTTTTTTGCCTAGGCACCGCAATTGAATCCAAATGTTTCAAAAATTACCGGTGTAATTTGTGGGTATCGTGTAGAAGAGATCGAAGACAAGCTCATGCAAAAGGTTCGTTATTTAGATAAGTTGGTTGATGAGTTGGCAAAAGGAAAAGCAATGGAAAAGATTTTAAGGAAGTAAGGAGAATCAGTTATGATGAAAAAATGATCAAGTATAAGTTTGCCATGTCATTTTCCGTCGCCAACATCTCTTTTTCATAGTTCTTCGCAGCACACTTAATTTTGCTAAAACAATTGATATGTCAACCAACAGCGTAACATTACACAGGGTACTTAAAACATCTATTGAAAAAGTTTATCGTGCCTTTACTGATGCCAATGCCATAGCCTCCTGGCTTCCTCCTTATGGATATCTATGCGTCGTTCATAACATGGATGCGAAAGTTGGCGGGAGTTACAAGATGTCCTTTATCAATTTTACTACTGGCAATGGACATTCTTTTGGGGGAAAATATTTGGAGCTCAAATCGAATGAATTCTTAAAATATACTGATGTATTTGAT
>DASYQG010000627.1:0-14382 GCA_036005825.1 Chitinophagaceae bacterium
TACAATAAATGCTGGCTCCGTCTTCGCCTTGGTTCGTGGCCGTAATAAAATAAAGAATGCCCCGGTGCCCGCATTGCACTTGCATGCCTCCACGCCCCGGAATTTAAAAATCATAGTAATGCGTGGAGGCATCTTGATAACGATGCGGGCATCACGGCGTCTTATATTCACACTTTCAGCAAACAAAGAAATTTGGTAGCTTTATTTTAGAACTCATAAAATTGCTATCATGAAAAATATTTTCTTACTTCTCTTGTTGAATTTAACTGGTGTATCGTTATTATATAGTCAGCACAACACTCCAAATGACGATCAGCGAAAAGCGATCACTTCCCTGATTGATCAGTATTCGGAAGCAAGAGAAAAAAGCGATACAGTATTACTGAAAAACATCCTGACCAACGATGTGGATCAACTGGTTTCAACCGGTGAATGGCGAAACGGTATCAGTGCCGCAGTGCAGGGCATGCTGAAAAGCTCCGCCAACAGCCCCGGTACCCGAACACTTAAAATTGAAAATATAAGGATGTTCAACCTAAACAGTGCTATCGTTGATTGCCGATATGAAATACAAAATACCGATGGCAGCATCCGGAAAATGTGGAGCACTTTTCTTGTTGTTACCGAAAAGAAAAAATGGAAAATAAGTGCTATCCGGAATATGCTGCCTGCTAATCCATAAATACACCAGTTGCCCGGTGAACATCAATATTTTTAAACTCCGGTAATGTAAAACTTCATAAAATGAAGATCCACATTTTACAACACGTTTCTTTTGAGCCAGCAGGTATGATAACAGACTGGGCAAAGCTTCATCAGCACTCTCTTTCTTATAGTTTTTTATTTGAGAAAGAAATATATTGGCCGGCTCGCAATGATTTGGATATGCTGGTAATATTGGGTGGCCCGATGGGTGTTAATGAAGAAGATAAATTTGAGTGGTTGAAAGAAGAAAAAAGATTTATTAAAGATGTAATTGCGGCTGACAAAATAGTTTTAGGCATTTGCCTGGGTTCACAGCTATTGGCAGAAGCTCTTGGTGCCAGGGTATATCCTGACAAAGAAAAAGAAATAGGTTTTTTCCCTGTCACTAAAACAACCGCCGGAAAAACGGACGAAGTGTTTGCTTCTGTTCCTGAAAGCTGGAATGTTTTTCACTGGCACGGCGATACGTTTGATCTGCCAGAAGGTGCTTCACATTTATTTACTTCAGCGGCTTGTAAACAGCAGGTATTTCGTAAAGGGAAGTGTACAGGTATTCAATTTCATCCGGAGGTGGATACAGCTTTATTACAATCAATGATAACAAACGAAAGACACGAATTGATAAAAGCAAAATATGTGCAAACCGAAGAGGAGATAATGAGTAATAATATCACCGAACAAAACAGGGCTTACTTATATAATATTTTGACAAGACTGATACATGAGCATAATAGGTGATGAATTCAATGAATATAATAACCTCAGTTTCTTCGGGGGTCTTACTAATAATCTGTGCTCTGTAGTCCGCAATGTTCTGGCCTGAGGTACTTCGGGGTCTTACAAATGACCTGCAAATTGTTGGATTAAAAATAAAAGACCCGGATTTTCCGGGTCTTTTATTTGTTTTTTATTTTATCACTGATCTATTAATTCACTATAAACTGAAGTTTTGTATTAGTAACCTCTCTTTTATTCAGGTCTGTATAAACAACAACAACGCCTTGTCTATTCATTGATATTACTTCTGATATACCATTCTTAATAACCGTTACATGATACACTTCTTCATCCCCTGTTGACAACCTTTTCGTAATACTATATAGATCGTTTCCATAAGTATTGATCGCATTCAGGATCACCTGGTCAGGTACAAACGTGTTAAGCACAGGCAATGATGCCTTGAAACTTTCGCCTCTCATCATATACCACGGCTGTGTATTATAATAAACACGAACTATCCTGTTATTTTCTTTATAGGTTGCATACCACCAATCATTTGCCACAGGCATCCATGTCGCTGTAGTGACAGTTGGATAATTTGCCTGGAAATTTGTACGAATAACAGTTGGCACCTGTGAACTATAGTCGACATCGCTGGTAGTAGATTTATATGCCACGACTTCTTGTGCACTTACTGTGAAAGTAGCGGCCAGGATCATTGTTGCGCAAAATATTTTTTTCATATATATAATTTTAATAAACGTTAAACAATTTTTTTCATTTTCTGTATCTGTTGAATCCTGTAAAGGTCTGTATGTTTAACAGGGCAAGTGTTACACAACTTTAGAAATAATTTGTATGATTCATACATGGCTATGCTGTTGGCTTCGGTTCCTTCGGAAAATAAAATGAAACTGTCTGTAAATTGAACAGCTTATTTTATCACACCACAACCTCTTAGTGTTCCAGTTGTCAATTCAATAAAGAATATAAAAATTATAGGAAGTAATGCTTAGCTTAGACTAAGCTCTGCGCAATAGGAAAAACTTCAGCCACCATAAGTTTTTTTTGATCGTTTCTTATTGGCCCCGGCTGATTTCTTTTCTGTTACTGTTTCAGGAGTAATGCTTTTTTTATCAGAAGGAAGATGGGGAAAGCCCGGGTAATCCTGGTCAATATGCTCGTCGGGATTTTGTTGTACCTCTTCTTCTTTTTTTATCGGTTTTGCTTTTTTAGCCATCCGGGGTCATTTTATTATTCTCTGTTTGTTCTTTCGTGGTCTTCGCATTCTGAAATTAAGGAAAAAACACATCACCAATACAGTGCTTAATCCTCATACCCACTTTTGATAACAGTGGAGATCATTTTGAATTGTTCATTCGCATTAAAACAATGCGATGCGTGGGCTGGTATTACAATACCGTCTCCTGTTCTTAGCAAGTAATTTTTTTCACTGATCACTACTTCTGCTACACCGTCTATTATCTGAACATAGATGTCGAAAGGAGAGGTTTTTTCAGCTAATTCTTCGCCTGTGTCAAAAGAGGTAACGGTGACATTTCCCGTAGTCTTTTTGATGATCGTCTTGCTGACCACTGCATTAGGCACATACTCGATGATCTCTACGATGATATGGACTTTTGATTTTTCTATTTCCGAAGGCGGGGTATGATTGGTCCTGTCTATATGATTACTTTTATCGGTAAGATCAGTAAGAATATTTTTATCTTTTTTCATTTTTTGTAGTTTTTCAATTAGAATAGCCTGTAAAGGTCTGATTGTTTTAAATGGTATATGTTATACTACTTTAGAAAAAAGTTGTATGATTCACACATTTGTGAATGGGGTAACTTCATGTTTTTAGAAAATCAATGCAGTCATTCTATCAATTTACTACACAAGAAGTCTTTGATAAACTCAAAACATCTGTTTCAGGTTTGAACAGCGAAGTGGTGCCGGCCCTTCAAAAAAAATATGGAGCCAATGTTTTACAGGAGACAAAACAAAAAACCAGGTTAGCTATCCTGTTGTCTCAGTTCACCGATATAATGATCATTATACTGGTTATCGCTGCTATTATTTCATTTGTAGTTGGGGAGCATACAGATGCATTTGTTATCCTTGCTATCATAATTGGAAATGCCTGGATGGGATATTACCAGGAGTATAATGCAGAAAAGTCGGTGAAGATGCTAAAAAAAATGTCGGCACAATCTGCAACGGTATTACGCAATGATAATCCTGCAAAAATCGAAGCTGACCAGCTGGTACCCGGTGATATTATTTTATTAGAAGCCGGGGATATTGTTCCTGCTGATGCAAGGTTGATCGAAGTGCATTCTTTTAAAACAGATGAAGCATCACTTACCGGGGAAAGTCATTCTATCGAAAAGAAAACGGATGTTATAACAGAAGAAAACCTTGTTCCCGGCGATCAGCTTAATATGATCTTCAAAGGGACTATCGTCGGCAATGGTTCGGCCAAAGCAGTAGTGACCACTACCGGCATGAATACCGAATTAGGAAAAATAGCAGGATTGCTGGAAGTTGAATCTCAAAAAACACCATTACAAAAAAGACTGGCTGTTTTCAGTAAACAGCTTGCCGTTATTGTTATCATTATCTGCCTCATCGTATTTGGTATTGGTTTGCTGCGCGGTGAACCCCCTTTCATTATGTTCCTCACTGCATTATCGCTGGCAGTTGCCGCATTACCTGAAGCCCTGCCCGCGGTAATTACAATTGCACTTGCACGGGGTGCAAGGCGCATGGTAAAACAAAATGCCTTAATGAGAAAATTACCTGCGGTGGAAACCCTGGGTTCTGTTACGTACATCTGCAGCGATAAAACCGGAACGCTTACGCAAAATAAAATGACGGTGGAAAAACTGGAAGCAGCACCGGGGAAAGAAGAATTGCTAAAGCATGCAATGATCCTGAATAATGAAGTAAAATTTTCTGAAGATGGTTTGTTGGGTGATTCTACAGAGACTGCGTTAGTGGATCATGCTTTGGAAAAAGGTCATACAAAAGAAGGATCCGATGAGCAATTTCCTTTTGTATTAAAACTTCCTTTTGATTCAGAAAGAATGCGGATGAGCACATTGCATAAGTATGGAGATAAATGGATTTTATTTGTGAAAGGTGCCCCTATAAAAATGACAGAAGCATTAAGTGGAAAATACAAAGAGCAGGTTCCTGGATGGCTGGATAAAAATCGTGGATGGGCTGCAGGTGGTTTAAGGGTATTATTCTTTGGTTATAAAATATTCGATAGAGATCCCGGTGAAATAAAAGCAGATGCAGAAGCTGACCTTGATTTTTTGGGCATGACAGCAATGATAGACCCTCCAAGGGAAGAAGTGATCCAGGCTATCAGGCAATGTAAAACTGCAGGCATCAAATCAGTAATGATAACCGGTGACCAGCCGCTCACAGCCAAAGCAATCGCAGAACGTTTAGGTATGATTGAAAAAGGACACGAAGGTGTAAAGACAGGAGCTGATCTTCAAAAATTATCATCCGAAGCATTCAGTACAGAAGTAAAAAATACCATTGTATATGCACGGGTATCGCCTGAACAAAAATTAAATATTGTAAAAGCATTGCAAAGCAATGGAGAATTTGTAGCGATGACCGGTGATGGTGTGAATGATGCGCCATCTTTGAAGCAAGCTGATATCGGTGTGGCAATGGGAATAACAGGGACCGATGTCTCCAAAGAATCAGCAGATATGATCTTGCTGGATGATAATTTTGCCACCATTGTAAAAGCAATACGTGAAGGAAGAAGAATCTATGAGAATATCCGGAAGTTTATTCTGTATGTTCTCTCCTGTAACCTTGCTGAAATACTAACTATTTTCTTAGCACCGATCCTTGGCTTTGCAATTCCTTTACTTCCCACACAGATTCTTTGGATCAACCTCGTAACAGATGGCTTGCCCGGGTTGGCACTTGTAACTGAACCCGCAGAAAAAGATATTATGAATCGTCCACCTAGACCGCCCAAAGAAAATTTATTCGCGGGCGGATTGGTTACAAGAATATTACTATCAGGAATTATACTGACTGCGGCAGCAATATTTGTTCAATGGTGGGCAGCAGGGCAGCTATACGATGTTAGAACGCAGCAAACAATGGTATTCACAACACTTTGTTTTGTGCAATTGGGTAACGCATTATCGGTTCGCTTTGTTTATCATTCACTGTTTTCTTCAGGAATATTTGCAAACAAAGGATTATGGGCAGCAATTATTCTTACAGTCATTGTGCAATTGTTCATCGTGTATGTTCCCATTTTGCAATCCATTTTTAAAACAACTGCTTTAGCGTGGAATGCAATGGTTCCTATTCTAATAGCTACAGTTGGTTCTGTACTCTGTCTTGAATTATTAAAATACCTGAATAAAAGAAAATACTTTAAAAAATTAAAACAGTAGGATCTTTATGTGCCGCGGGCTGTCGCAGTGTTCTTATTTTCTTTTACAATTAATAAAAATTACAATAAATGATGGTCTTAGTCTCCCGCATGAGGCGGGACAAGTTGTGACCAGGCCAATCATTTTATTTTGTCATAATTTACAGCTTGTGATTCTTCATAAATGTTAATCATTTAACCTATAATTTATGCAACAGGATAAAACAATTGTACTTCAAACCTTTTCAGACCTCATGGAGGCAAAGGCAATGCAGAACAAACTGGATGAACATGGTATTACCTCATCTCTCACAGATGAAAATGTGCTTGGCATGGATCCGGTCGGTGGTATCGAACTCAAAATTTTTGAAAAAGATAAAGAGGCTGCGTTGAAATTAATAGATCAATGATCTGCAAGCGGCTTCGGGATAATTGTACACATCAGGACCCCGGCATTATTTTAGTTGGGTAAAATTATCTATCACGAAATAGAGATCATATTATAGTTATGGAAAATGAGTTAACAGCAACTGTTTTACAAGAGGATGTTTCAGCAATTCAAAAATTATACAAACGGCTGATCAATAGTTGGAATGAAATGGACAGTGAGGCTTATGCCGCTTTGTTTACAACAGATGGCAGTATTATAGGCTTTGATGGGAGCCAGGCAAATGGTCGCAAAGAGATCTATGAGCATTTGTCCGGCATATTTGCTGATCATGCACCTGCAAGATTTGTCACAATAGTTAGAGAGATACGTTTGCTCTCGCCATCTGTTGGCCTGTTGATCGCAGTAGCCGGAATGGTTCCAAGAAAAGAAAACGAAATTAATCCAACCACAAATGCTATACAATCATTAGTGGTTGTAAAACAGGAGCAACATTTTATGATAGCTCATTTCCAAAATACACCTGCAGCTTTTCATGGCCGGCCAGGGGATGCAAAAAAATTGACAAAGGAATTGCAGGAAGAATTTGAAAAAGGATTTTAATTTCGATCAGGTCCCATTTTTGTAAATTACAGTATTATAAAATCCCGAGATCATGATTCTGAATGTAAACGGTGTAAAACGTGAAGTCAACGCAGATCCCGATGTTGCCTTGCTGACTGTTTTGCGTGATCACCTCGATTTAACCGGGAGCAAATATGGTTGCGGAGAAGGAGCTTGCGGCGCCTGCACCGTATTAATAAATGATAACCCGACCCGCTCATGCATAACACCTGTCGGCAATGCAACCAACAAAGAGATCATCACGATCGAAGGCCTTGAAAAAAATGGAAAACTGCATCCGGTGCAGGAAGCGTTTCTTAAAACAGATGCTTTTCAATGTTCCTATTGTGCATCGGGCATGATCATGTCAGTAGCGGCGCTGCTTAAAAAAAATAATGACCCTGCTGACGATGCCATTATAAAAGCGATGAACGGGAATATCTGCCGTTGCGGAACTTATCCCTACATTCTAAAAGCCATTAAGCTGGCTGCTAAATCATAAATTACTCACAATGGAAAATTCAGGTTATTCACCCCATCCATTTGAGCCAAAACAAAACGAACTCCCACCGAAAGCGAAATATGATTTTGCACTTGATCGTCGCAAATTTTTTAAGCTTACTGGTGGCGGATTGATCGTTGCATTTGTATTAAGAGACCTGCTTTCTTTTAGTAGGGAAACTGCTCCTTCCGGAGCTTCATCAATGTCGGGTGTAGAATCATGGATACATATTGGCGAAGATGGAACCGTGAGTGTTTATACAGGGAAGGTGGAAGTAGGACAGAACATACGTACTTCATTGAGTCAAATTGTTGCGGAAGAATTGATGGTGCCTGTCTTGTCAATTAAGATGATAATGGGAGATACAGACCTGGTACCATATGATGCAGGTACTTTCGGAAGCCGCACGACTCCGCAAATGGGTACTCAACTGCGTAAAGCGGCTGCAACGGCCCGACTGGCACTGGTGGACATGGCAGCAAAAAAATGGAACACAACAGCAACAGGTATAAGAACTGAAAACGGGATGGTAGTGAATATTGCGACCAGTGAAAAAACAAACTATGGAGCGCTTACAAAAGGTGAGAAACTCATGATCACAATTTCGGATGATGTAACGGTGATTGCAGCAAGAGATTGGAAGGTGGCTGGAAAATCTTTACCGAAAATAGATCAACGAAATTTTATTACTGGTAAACATATCTATGTTTCAGATATGAAGTTGCCGGGTATGCTTTATGGTAAAGTGTTGCGTGCGCCATCGTATGGAGCAAAACTCATTGACGCGGATCTGACACAAGCAAAGAATATCCCGGGTGTTATTGTTGTGAAGGATGGAGATTTTATTGGGGTAGCAGCAACCGATGTAAAAACTGCAACGAAAGCTATGCAGTCGATAAACGCAAAATGGGAAGAGAAAAAAGAACATCCATCAAACGCAAACATTTTTGATTACCTGGTGAAGAATGTTTCCGGAGAAAGCAGCGGCAGAAATTCAGGAACAACAAAAGGAGATGTTGAACGTGGATTAACGGAAGCTGATTTCAAACATGCTGTTACTTATAATATTCACTACATCGCACATGTACCGTTGGAACCAAGAGCTGCGGTTGCAGAATGGAACAATGAAAAACTTACTGTCTGGACAGGAACACAACGTCCATTTGGAGTTCAGGAGGAACTGGCCGAAACTTTCAGAGTAGATAAAAAGAACGTAAGGGTTATTATGCCGGATACAGGTTCAGGCTATGGAGGAAAGCATAGCGGCGAGACTGCTATTGAAGCCGCACGCCTGGCAAAGGCAGCGAATAAGCCTGTTAAAGTTGTTTGGACAAGAGAAGAAGAATTTGTATGGGCATACTTCAGACCCGGTGGAGTCATTGAAGTGAATGCAGGAGTGAATAAAGATGGTATCATCAATGCATGGAAATTTATTAACTACAATTCAGGTGGGGCCGGATTGGACACGCAATATAAAGTCACTAACAAGCAGGTAGCACATGTTCCTTCCAACTCGCCACTGAGGCAAGGTTCTTATCGGGGGCTTGCTGCCACCGCAAATGTGTTTGCACGGGAATGTCATATGAATGACCTGGCACATCTTATAAAGATGGACCCACTGGAGTTTCGAATTAAAAATTTAGACGACAATCGTTTTATTGAAGTGTTGCAAACGGCGGCTAAGAATTTTGGATGGAATGCTTCAAAAATTCCTGGTAATGGTTATGGTATTGCAGGTGGTTTTGAAAAGGGCGGTTATGTAGGTACATGTGCAGAGGTAAAAATAAATGGCGATAAAGAAGTAAAGGTGGTCCGTATAACGCAGTCATTTGAATGCGGCGCCATTGTTAATCCTCATCATTTGGAAAACCAGGTGATGGGTTCTATTGTGCAGGCATTAGGTGGTGCATTATTTGAAGCTGTTGAATTTGCCAATGGAAAAATTATTAATGCCGCACTTTCTGCTTACAGGGTCCCACGCTTTAGCGATATACCGAAGATCGAAATAGTGTTGATCGACCGCAAAGATCTGCCATCAGCAGGCGCAGGTGAGGCTGCGATCATTGGAATTGCACCTGCCATCCGGAATGCGATTGTGAATGCAACGGGCAAGGCTCTGAATAATTTGCCGATGTTACCAAATGGGATGCTGGCGTAGATTTCAGAAGAGTTTGGTGTTGGAAAAAAACTCCAGTTGCCCTTAGTGTTGCATTTTTCAATTCAATAAAGAATATAAAAATTATTCGATGTTATGTTTAGGAGTATACTAAATGTTATTTTTTTTATCTTCATGAGTTCAGAAACGAAAACCTATGCCTCTCTATATGGATATTCACAATGTTCCCGGCGTAAAAGCCAGGGATGTTGCCGAAGCGCATCGTAAAGATCTTCTTCATCAGCTTGAATATGGTTGCAATTGCATGACGTATTGGATAGATGAAGAAAGAGAAAAGATCTTTTGTTTGATAGACGCCGTTAACAAAGATGCTGTGAAGGAAATGCATAGTAAGGCGCATGGACTGATCCCAAATAAGATCATTGAAGTAAGTAGTTCATTGGTAGAATCTTTTTTAGGCCGCATATATGATCCTGAAGATATACCAACAACAAAAGATGGATTAAAGGTATTCAGCGATCCTTCCTTCCGGACCTTGTTGATAATTAAAATGTCCGATCACGTTTTATTGGAGCATCAGTTGGGAGTGGAAAAAACAAATGAACTAATGAACCGGCAGCATGAGACGATCCGTAAAAATATTCTATTGCAGGGAGGAAGTGAAGTGGAACATGGGGGGGAGGGATTTATCATTTCTTTTACTGCAGCATCTAAAGCAGTTTCATGTGCCTTAGCTTTATTAAAAGATATTCCTGTGCCTGATACTGATTTGCTTGGTATCAAAATGGGGATCAATGGCGGGGAGCCAATTGAAAAAAGCAATAAGCTTTTTGGGGACACGATACAATTTGCCAACTATCTCTGCGAAATTGCAAATCCATCGCGGGTCGTTATTTCTTCCGGTATTAAAGACCTGGTATCAAAAGATATTTTACATCATAAAGGAGATCATTTGCTATCCTTATTCCCGCAGGATGAGGAATTGTTGAAGCTCCTCTTTACTAAACTGGAAGAGAACTGGCAGGATCCGGATTTCGATATTCCCGAATATTGCCAGGCAATGACCATGAGCCAATCACAGCTTTATCGGAAAACAACCGCCCTGACGGGTCTTTCATGCAATGTGCTATTGAAAGAGTTTAGACTGAAGAAAGCAAAGGAGCTGATGAAGGAAAAACGTTACACGATCTCGCAAATAACGTTTGAATCAGGATTTACAAGCCCTTCCTATTTCACCAAATGTTTTAAAAAGAAATATGGTCTTCTTCCCATGGAGTATATTGATATGCTTCACTGACCTGAATGATTTTTACCTTTTTTTGAATGATTTCTTTCAAGTTATTTACATTCATTGAATGAATTGTTATAGTCCGTTGGCTATTGACGATAGTATTTTTGTTTCATCGTTAATTATTTAAACAATTGAAATGAAAACCTATCTCATCCAAAGAAATGTTCCCGGCGCAGGCAAATTCACCCTGGGGGATCGTAGATCATTAGCACAAAGATCATGTCAGGTCCTTGAAGAAATGGGTTCTGACCAAATACAATGGCTGCATAGTTATATAACCAACGATAATCTTTGGTGCATCTACGAAGCACAGAATGAAGAACTCGTTCGTGAACATGCAAGACGGGGAGATTTCCCTGCAAACTTCATACTTGAAGTAGTTGGAACCTTTAGCCCCGCTACTGCAGAATTAGCCGTTTAATTAATGTCTATCTGTTATCGACTCATTAAGTTGAGTCGATATTCTATTTCCTAACCATAAAACACATAAAAATGAAACAATTATTTTTTGGCGCATTGCGCCACAGGCAATCCTTTGCTTTGTTTTTTTCCTCCGTATTGTTTATCGGTTTCTTAATGACAGGATGTAAGAAGGAAAGTTCGAATACCGAAGCAATAGCAGAAGAAATACAAAGTAAAAGCAGTTCACAAAATGGATCGAATGGATTTGGGAACTACACAGGTCTTGATCCCCAAACTGTTTCGGAACTGCAACAAGCGAAAATTGCCACTGCTAAATATAATGACTTTGACCAGGCAATTGCAGATGGCTATGTTGATATTAATGTGATCGTTCCTGAAATGGGTTATCATTTTTTAAAAATGGATAATCTTAATGCAACATTTGAATATGATAAACCTGAAATACTGGTGTATAACAAAGAAGAAAATGGAAGAATGAAATTGGTGGCGCTGGAATATGCGGTTCCTATCTCATTATCACCAAATGCACCTTCAGGCTTTACCGGGGATAACGACCATTGGTCTGTATACCAGGGTGTGTTATGGACCTTGCATGCATGGGTGTGGGAATATAATCCAGCAGGAGTTTTTAATGCAACCAATCCATTGATACATGTTCATTAAACCTTTCCTGGTCATTATAAAGCAAATAACCTGCAACAAAAGAAAATGTCAACGAGGGGTTCAGATCAATAACTGAAGACCCGGATATTCCGGGTCTTCTGCTTTTTTTTATTTGACCATATATTTTTTTATTTACTATTAATGAAGTGTTGTTTTAGTAATCCCACGTTGTTGTTGGTCGCCTGACCAACAACATAAAAGTAAATCTCTAACCATTTGGCGTCATCAAAATTGTTCAAGCAGCAACGTAAACATTAATTTTGAAGTGCTGCATGTTGCCCCGGTATATAATCTCCTGCAGGTGTGCGAAAAGCAACATTGATACGGTTATAACTGTTGATACAAATAACTCCCATCGTTAGGTCAACAAGCTCTTCATCGGAAAAATGACTCACGGCTTCCTCATACACATCATCGGGCACATTATTTTTCTCGAGTATTGTAACTGCTTCCGCCCATGCCAGCGCCGCACGTTCCCTGGCCGTATACAAAGGCGTTTCACGCCATGCATCCAGCATATACAAACGTTGCTCTGTTTCACCATGTGTACGCAGATCTTTTGAGTGCATGTCTAAACAATATGCACAACCATTGATCTGTGATACCCTGAAATTTACCAGGTCGAACAAGGATTGTTCTATCGTTGACCTCGACAAATACGCACCAAGACTAAAAAGTGGTTTCATAGCTTTAAATCCTTTTTCATAAAAATTCATTCGCTGTTTCATAATTGATAGATTATACATAAATGACGTCCGACATTTATGAAACCGGACATATAACGAGAAATTTTTTTCAGTCCCAGTTCTCCTTAGTGTTACAATTTTCAATTCAATAAAGAAAATAAAAGATATAGAATGTTAGCTTAGTGTGTGACTAAGCATCTGCTTCTCAGCTCCGGTTCGTGTCCTTAATAAAATAAAAAATAAAGAAACCCCGGAGCCTCCACGCACCGGAATTCAATCATCACTGTGGACTTAGTGAATCATGTAAACCCTGTCTAAGATTAAATCAAATATATTTACCTTATTATTTCATTTAAAGTGTAGAACTATGCCCTATAATAAACAAACATGGCATCAAAGACATGCTGAGTCATTAAATTTTGGACAAAGACTTGCCGATAAGGTAGCCAATGGCATGGGCTCATGGCGATTTATTATTATACAATCCATTTTAGTTCTCTTGTGGATGTCATTAAACTTTGTGGCATTCATCTATCATTGGGATCCTTATCCCTTCATTCTGCTCAACCTGCTTTTCTCAACGCAGGCAGCTTATGCTGCTCCCATAATTATGATGGCACAAAACAGGCAAAGCGAAAGAGACAGGACACAGGCCCAGGCTGATTATGAAACCAACCTGGCCGCCAAACTGGAAATAGAAGCCTTGCAGCAAAAACTTAACACAATTGAAGTTGAGAAATTAGATAAAATTTTAAAGCTGCTGGAGGATCAAAAAAATAGATAAAGAAATTTCCGTCCGGCCAGCTGTCCGTAGTATTCTCATGTATCTTCAGTAAATAAAAAGATACAATAAATGCTGGCCGCCATTGGCATTGGTGTCAACAGCGAAAGATATAAGAAGTGATCTCCAACTTCATTTAGAACCAATCATAACTCGGATATTTAAGATAATTTGTGGGCTGTGGAGGTAGTCCAATTTGTCGGAAGTTCATTGTTGCATCAATGTCCTCAACAGGTTCTTCTGATATTTCCTCTTTTTCTTGTTTGTAATTATTAACCACGACCTTAAAAAGACGTGCAGAAGATTTAACAATCGTTAATTCATGATCTTCCTTATCAGGTTTAGAATATAAATTCTCTTTCTCTTCAATGGCATGCATCACAAAATGATTTGGTAAGATTAGTTGATCAATAAGAGCCATCTCAATTGTCAATAACCATGCGAGACTTTACAATGAATCGTCAGCGGTATGTCAAAAACAAAATATAACGCATTTGTGCATTATCTAACAAAAGGTAGTTTGATAAAATAAAAAGTTGCGACAACTAGTTCGTTGCTTGAATCATTACAATTTCTTACTGGTGAAAACAAAAACACCTTATTCAGAAGAAAAATAAAAGGCGCCAATTAAAGCGCCTTGTAAATTATTTTTCTTATCCGTTAATTTTAGTTTGCTTTAACCAGCTTCAATGTTTGTTTTTGTGTCCCTTGTATGATGTCAACCAGGTAAATTCCAGAATGATAAAAACTTCCAAGCCTTACTGTTTGATTGGGTTGCAGCGAGGATCTTGTTTCTATAACTCTGCCGAGGTTGTCATACACTGTTAATCGTATGTTGTTGCCTGCTTTACCCCCTATTTGAATGTCGAAGTAATTGGGTGAAGGGTTGCCCAGTACTCTTGTTGCAAGACCTGTTTCCAGGACATCGGTAGATCGCACTCTAACTGAAACAGGTTCACAACTGCCTAACATATCACCGTGCGAAAGATGATCAGCTACACCCGGACCCGCAATCGTCAAGCTATTTCCATGATGGCAAACAACGATCTTATCACCCTTGTTTCCGCCAGAAATGTTTACCACA
>DASYQG010000628.1:0-9067 GCA_036005825.1 Chitinophagaceae bacterium
GTACAAAGTTGTAATAAATGAACCACGGCCTTACTTGAGTTTTTCCACACATAGAGTTACTTATGCAAAATATAAAGGAAATAACGGCAGACAGGTAATAATCAGAAACAGTAATGACCCGAAATACTATGTGGTGAAAGGTCATCCAAAGTATAATGGTGGAAAGTATAATGGTGGAAATAAAACAGAGAGCAAAAGTAAAAGTAATGGCAATAATGGGAATGGTCATGGAAATGGCGGAAAGGGAAATGGGAAAAACTAAAATCTTAGAGAATTAGATTTATAAATCTCTTGTTAAGAGTTTAATTGTATAGCTAAAAGTTAGGGCAGCAAAAGAAAAATTTATTTGCTGATCTGAATAATTAAGTATATTTATAAGAGAATTCCTCAATTCATTCCCCCCGAAGACTTATTAAGACCTGGTTAGTACTCACTGTATGCATTAAGATTAATAATGCAAATAGTGGGGCTTAGTAGTTTGTATTGGTTCAATTGATCTGGTAAATAGATTTTTTAATTTTTAAATATTTTATTATGTACTCATTTATCCAACAACCGGGTATTAAAAAATCATTGGTATTTGAAATACCCTCTTTTTTTGCTTCGCTTATCTGCGCTGAAAGCTTTTATAAATTCCACAGTTTTACTCTTGAATGTATCGCATTTTTAGGCACCTGGTTTATTATAAGCTTCATCGCTAATAAGATAAAAAACATATTTCAGTAACTATTTAATTTGAAACTATGGCCAGTAAAGCTAATATCAAAAAATATGCTGCCCATTCGGCTTTCGTATTTATTGGCAAAATAATTAAGCCCCGTGCGGCAACGATGAAAGAAATAATTACAGACAAAACAATGGTAATGGAAGTTATGCATGTTATAAATGCACCTTCAGCATTTGCCTTTATTGATGGGAAACAGATAACCGTAAGATTTAAAAAATTGCCTGCCTTCAGAGCAGGTAAGATCCTTACTGTATTTTCAAACGGATGGATATTTGGTGATAGCATAGCGGTAGATGCCGTCGGTTATACTGAAGAGGTTGAGACGCCGGCAAAAGCAAAAGCGGCAAAGGCAGGCAAAAATTCTATGGAGTCAATGGTTCAAAAGGCTGTTACAGAAAATAAAGAGGTTAATTTAAAGGAAAGAATAGACTCTGCTGAAATTAGTGTTGTAGGGGAGGTAACGAAAATAAAAAAAAGCAGTGTAAAGCCTACTCATATAAGTGAGCATAATCCTATTTGGCATGAAGCTACCATTAAAGTGGATGATGTAGTGAAAGGTAATAAAGACACCAAACAAGTTAAAGTGATGTTCCCGGCAAGTGATGACATCCGCTGGAGAAAGATCAATAAATATAAACCCGGGCAGAAAGGAATATGGATGCTTCAAAAAGGAAAAAAACAAAGTCCAAAAGGAATTTCAGCAAAAGTATTTGCAGCCATCCCTTCCGGCAAAGAGGTCTTTACCACTTTGCATGAAAATGATTTTATGCCACTGGATGAATTAAGTAAAGTAAAATCATTGGTAAATCAATAAATCTTTCACCTTTTATTCTTTTTATATGATCAAGGTAGTAAACATGATTCCTCAAACATTAAGTGGAGAAACAAACCAGGATAGCGAACCTAATATAGCAGTAAATCCGGCGAATCCATTGCAAATAGCAGGATCCGCTTTTACACCTAATCCATTGGGCGGAGTCAATGCTCCTATCTATATATCTACCAATGGCGGCAATACCTGGACCCTTAATAGTATTGTACCAAGTGCCGGTGGTTTAGGTACCGGCGATATTACATTAAAATTTACCGGCAGTTCCAGTAAATTATTTACATCAATATTAGACGGAACATCAAGTGCTTTTGAAATTCATCGCACTACAAATTTTACAAGTCCCGCTGTTATGTCATTATTAAAATCACGTGGAAATGAAGATCAGCCTTTTGTCCAGGCGTCGACAGTAGCCAATGGAGTTGATATCGGAAAAGACAGGGTATATGTTGGCGTAAATGATTTCAATGCAGCCGGAGGTAAAACCGCTACAGTAGAACAAACTCTGAGTGGTGGTATAGCAAGCCCGGTTTTTAGTTCAGTAAGATTAGAAAAAAGAACAACCCTGGGTCAGGATGGCCCACAGATTCGGCCAGCTATTCATTCCGATGGAACAATTTACGCTGCATACATGAGATGGAGGACTTCATCAGGCGACTTCGGTGCAAATTCATTGGTAATAACAAACGCAGAAGTTGTTGTTGTAAGAGATGATAATTGGGGTAAGGGAGCAACTCCATTTACAGTTTTAACTGATCCTTCTGATGGGCTATCTGGCAGAAGAGCAGCAACGGGTCTTTCTTTTCCATTTAATTCTACGGGTGTCACAGCTCAGGGCCAGGAACGTTGGGGCGGTGATATCAGTATCGCAGTTGACCCAAGAAACAGCTCAGTAGTATATCTTGCTTTCTCAACCCTTGTTGCCGGGGTATATACTCTTAAAGTGATACGTTCTATAAACCGGGGTGCGACATGGTCGGCTTCAATGATCTCTGTTTCAAAAGCTAAAAACCCTGCACTAGCCATAAATGGTTTAGGGAAAATTGCCCTGGCCTACCAGCAGCTTAGGGGCACAGGAGCAACTCAAAGATGGGAAACCCATTTTCGTGATAGTTTAAATGGAACAGTATGGACAGATACAATATTATGTACTACTCTTTCGCAAAGCCCACTTCGCAGCTTTTCGCCTTATCTTGGCGATTATATAAACATGATGTCTGTTGGTAATATTTTTTATGGCATTTTTAGTGCAAGCAACTTACCAGATCTCGCAAATTTTCCCAACGGTGTTACCTATGCACGCAATCACGATTTTGCAGCAAAAAAATTATTCTCTTTAAATGGAGTTACCCAGGTGAACCCTTCGATTGATCCATTCTTTTTTAAGGTAACATAATTGATTTTAATATCAAAGTTCCCAGGCAGTGGTAAATTAGCTAAAAGTTCGGTTTGAAAAAGCCGGACTTTCTTGTTAATTGAATCAGGTTCTGCTGTTCTTTGGTTTGATTTTCCATAAGAATATTTTAGTTGATAATGGTGCAGTGTTAAAGTTATAAAACAAAAACTAGCTATCAACTCACAATCAGCTTTTCCGTAACTTTCTTCTTAAAATCCGCACAAATGGCAAGACTTTTTAGTTTTACATTTTTAATACTGAGTTTTTCATTTCTTAATGCGCAGGAGTTTGGTGGTAATCCGCCTTCAATAAAATGGAAGCAGATCAATACAGATACTGCAAAGATCATTTTTCCTGTAGGTATGGATAGTTCGGCACAAAGAGTAGCATCTATCGTTCATTTTCTTTCAGCAAAAAATAATTCACTAGGCGGCAAGATCCATAAAATAAATATCGTTCTTCAAAATCAATCGACGATCGCAAATGCATACGTTGGACTAAGCCCTTATCGGAGTGAATTCTTTTTAACTCCTTCGTTCAACAATTTTGATCTTGGCAGCATTCCGTGGGCTGAGGATCTTGCGTCTCATGAATACAGGCATGTGCAACAGTTCAGCAACTTCAGAGTTGGATTGAGTAAGCTGATGTATTATTTGGCAGGGGAAGATGGATTGGCGCTGGCTATTAATGCATCGGTGCCTGATTGGTTTTATGAAGGAGATGCCGTGTATAATGAAACGATACATACACAGCAGGGCAGGGGAAGAATTCCCTTTTTTACAAATCAATACAAATCACTTTGGTTGGCTAATAAACAATACTCATGGATGAAGCTGCGGAACAACTCATTGAAAGATTATGTTCCTAATCATTACCCTCTTGGCTATTTGATGGTGAATTATGGCTATGAAAAATATGGACCTGATTTCTGGGGAAAAGTAACAAAGGATGCTGCATCTTATAAAAGTTTATTTTATCCATTTCAAAATGCTATAAAAAAACATGCTGGTGTTGATTATCAAACTTTCAGGAAGCAGGCTTTTGATTTTTATAAAAAAGATAAACCGGCGATACGTGTGTTGATCGGGGCGTCGCAAGAAAAGATAAATCAAGGTTCAATGGCTGGCGAACAAAAAATTACAACGCCAACATTAAGCTACGTGACAAATTGTTTTTTTCCTTATAATATGGAAGATGGCTCACTGCTTTATTTGAAAAGCAGCTATCGGAAACGGCCAGCATTTGTAATAAAAGATAATTCTGGTGAACATAGATTGCGTGTAAAGGATATTTCGCTTGATGAGCAGTATAGTTACCGGAATGGGAAAATTGTGTATTCAGCATATAAGCCTGATGCAAGATGGAGCTGGAAGAATTATGGAGAGATCCGTTTGCTGGACGTAAAAAGCGGTAACCAGCAAACTATTACTCATAATACAAAATATTTTGCCCCGGATATAAATAATGATGGAAGGAAAATAGCCGCGGTAAATTATGAGTCGAATGGTAAATGTGAATTGCATATTCTTGATGTAATGTCAGGTGCGGTTTTACAAAGAATAAATGCCAGCTCAATTGCCGTGTTCACTGATCCGAAATTTATTGATAATAATTCGCTGGTAAGTTGTATCCGTTTTACTGATGGCAGGATGTCGATGGTGAGGGTTCTTCTTAGTTCAGGTGCAATAGAATACTTGCTTAACCCGACCTGGTCTGTCATTGGTTTTCCGAATGTGCAGGGTGATAAGGTATATTTTACAGCTTCATTCAATGGGAATGATGATCTCTTTATGTTGGACCTGGCAGATCCTGCTCATCAGGTGTTCCAGGTAAGTAATTCTGCAACGGGTAATTATTATGTAAGTGCTTCGAATAAAAAACTTGTTTATTCCAACTTTACTGCTGATGGTTACCAATTAAAAGAAATAAGTTTAGATAAAGTGAATTCGAAAGAGGTCGACCCGTCGTTACTTAGAAATGCTGGTGGCGCTTATAAGGTGGCTAATGAAAATAATTTTAAGTCGATGCTGATCGATGATGTACACTCCAGGAATTTCCCGGTAAATAAATATAAAAAAGGAACAAAGCTTTTAAATTTTCATAGCTGGCGCCCATATTACGAGGACCCGATATTTACTTATACATTATATGGACAAAATGTTTTAAATACTTTGCAAACCGAACTTTATTATTCATACAACCAGGATGAAAATACAAATGCGGTTGGATTCAACACGATCTATGGCGCATGGTTTCCTTATTTATCTGCAGGCGCAGAATACACTTTTAAGAGAACAGATACTTCAAATAACGCTACCCGTGAGTGGAATCAATTGGATACTCGTATTGGATTAAATATCCCGCTAGATCTTTCTGGTGGAAGGTTTTTCAGGAATTTGAATTTTGGAAGCAGTTATGTTTTCCGTTTTGAAAATAACACAGGTCCCAATAAAGATCTGTTTGCTGAAAATAACTTTAGTTACCTCTCAAATTTTATCAACTATAGCCAGCAGGTACAGATGGCGAGGCAACATATATTTCCAAGACTAGGGTTTAATTTTTCATTGCAATATCGTGATGCGATCTCAAAATATGATAGCTATCAATTTTTTGCTTCTGGTCATATTTATCTGCCGGGATTTTTTTCCAATCATAGTGTTGTGTTAGATGGTGCTTTCCAGGAACGGGATACATCCAGGGCATTATTCAGCAACCGGTTTCCTTATTCAAGAGGATATAATGAGACTTACTTATCAAGAATGTGGAAGCTTGGCGCTAATTATCATTTCCCTTTATGGGTCCCTGATTGGGGTTTTGGAAACATTCTTTACATCCAACGTATTCGTGCCAATGCTTTTTATGATCTTACAAGAGTCTATTCAAAAAATAAAGCAGTAACAGCTGATCAGCGAAGTGTGGGAGGGGAGATCTATTTTGATATCAGATGGTGGAATCAATATCCGCTGACTTTTGGTTTTCGGGTCAGTACACGATTGGACGCTGACTTGGTAACTCATCAGAAAGGAACTTTCTATGAGTTTATTTTGCCAGTGAGTATAATACCGAGATAAATTTAGAATTATGAATTATGAGTTATGAATGACTTATAGTGAAGCCAGACTCTCTTCAATTGCTTTGATCTTTGCTTCTGCATCTGCTTTTTTCTTTTTTTCAATCTCGATTATTTCAGGCCTTGCATTTTGAACAAAACGTTCATTGCTTAGTTTCTTTTCTACTGATAAAAGAAATCCCTTTTGGTATTCGAGGTCTTTAAGAAGTTGATCCTTTTGTATGCTTGTATTAACTGCTGATTTAGTTTTCAAATAAAATCTTATATTCTTAACGACAACAGCAATTGAATCTGCGATTGGCTTATCGATATATAAAATTTCTTCTGCGTTTACTTGTTTTTTAAGGATGGATTCGATTGCTAGAAACATACCGGACTTACGTTCCTTAACATGAATAGTTATTGGGTCTTTGGGCTTTAATTGGTTTTTATTCCTTGCGTCGCGAATTCCAGTTATGAAATCTTTAAGCAATGATCCGTGGAGTAAAATTAATCCATCTCCATAAAGACGACCTTCTGATTGCTTTATGGTCAAATCATCATCTGTTTTTCTTTCCTTTAGCTGATGATAAATTTCCTCCGTTACAAATGGCATAAATGGATGTAACATCAACATTAGTTCTTCAAAAAAGTAAACTGTTTTCTCATAAACTTTTTTATCAATAGGTTGTTCAAAACCTGGTTTCACCCACTCTAGATACCAACTACAGAAATCATCCCATATCAACGAGTAAATGGTTTTTAAAGTCTCGCTTAAACGAAAGTCTTTATAAAGTTCTTTAATTTCAACTCTCACGTCATTCAATCTATTCTCAAACCAATCAATAGCAAAATTTTCTTTGGACTCTGAACTCTGAACTCTCGACTCCCAACTTCTCACCAGCTTCAACGCATTCCAGATCTTATTATTAAAATTTCTTCCCTGGTCGCAACTGCTATCATCAAATAAAAGATCATTACCAGCAGGAGAGGAGATCATAATTCCAAAACGAACTGCATCGGCACCAAAGCGATCAATGAGATAAAGTAGGTCAGGTGAATTCCCAAGACTCTTACTCATCTTTCTTCCCTGCTTATCTCTTACCATCCCTGTGAAGTAAACATCACTGAAAGGCTTTTCATTCATGTATTCCATTCCCGCCATGATCATTCTTGCCACCCAAAAGAAAATAATATCCTGCCCTGTCACCAATACAGAGGTTGGATAGTAATAGTTAATATCCTTATTATTGGGTTGAGTAATTCCATTAAATACTTCTATCGGCCAAAGCCATGAAGAAAACCAAGTATCAAGAACATCTTCGTCTTGTCTTAGTTGTCCTTCAAGGTTGAGGTTTTGACTTTTGAATTTTGACTTTGCTTCTTCTTCATTCCCTGCAACAACAAATTTCCCTGCATCATCATACCATGCAGGAATTCTTTGTCCCCACCAAAGTTGGCGACTAATACACCAATCCTTTACATTTTCCAGCCAATATTTATAAGTAGCTAAAAATCTTTCTTCCGGATGAATTTTTATATCACCACTTAAAACTGCATGCAATGCTTTTTCTGCAAGCGGTTTCATTTTTACAAACCATTGCGTAGAAATTCTTGGCTCAACAACTGCATTTGTTCTTTGAGAGAAACCAAGCCGGGTTGTATAATCTTCTTCTTTAATTAAATGACCATCGGCTTTTAATTTTTCAATTGCTTTTTTTCTTGCTTCAAACCTGTCAAGACCAACAAATACTTGTGCAGCTTCACTCATCGTACCATCTGCATTGATTGTATCTATTGTTTCAAGATTATGTTTTAATCCAAGATTATAATCGTTGATATCATGTGCAGGAGTAATCTTTAATGCACCTGTTCCAAATTCTTTGTCAACATACTCGTCAAAGATAACAGGCACTACACGGTTCACAAGCGGCACTATTACTTTCTTTCCTTTCAAATAAGCATAGCGTTCATCGTCTGGATGAACACAGACTGCTGTATCGCCCATAATCGTTTCGGGACGTTGTGTAGCAATAGAAATAAAATCTTTGGTTGGTTTTCCTGAAGCATCAGCAATAAAATATTTTACATAATAAAGCTTGCCCTGTAGCTCTTTGTATTCTACTTCTTCATCACTCAGTGCAGTTTTCGCAGCAGGATCCCAATTGATCATTCTTGCACCGCGATAAATAAGTCCTTTGTTATACAAGTCAACAAAAACTTCTATGACAGCTTTGTAATAATGATCATCCATTGTGAAGCTAACACGATCCCAATCAACACTGCAGCCGAGGCGTTCGATCTGGTTGTAAATGATACCGCCATATTTTTCTTTCCACTCAAAAGCATATTTTAAAAATTCTTCACGACCGATCTTGTTTTTATCAATTCCTTTCTCTTTCAACATCTGCACCACTTTTGCTTCAGTAGCGATCGACGCATGATCACTGCCGGGCACCCAGCATGCATTGAACCCACTCATTCTTGCTTTACGAACAAGAATATCCTGTACGGTTTCATTCAGTGTATGTCCCATGTGTAAAACACCTGTAACATTCGGCGGAGGAATAACAACAGTGAAAGCTTTCCTGTCATCAGGAGTAGAATTAAAATATCTTTTAGACTTCCAATGTGAGGTCCATTTTTCTTCTATTGATCCCGGTTCAAAGTTTTTCGATAGTTCCATTTGTTCGATGCTATTTTTTTATTTCCAGCTATTATGCTACTATTTAACTCCTGTTGTGTCACTCACTTCAGCGTTCGGTAATTCTATTGAGCCATCAATTGAGTATGCTGAATAGACTTTCTGCAGTACAAGAGTGCGACGCAAGGGACGGTGAGGGATGCAATGCAGCTAAGTAACCGCCTATGCTATTAAAAAATAAAAGCTTCGGCGGTCAGGCATAAAATCCTAACCGGCCGCAAATTTACCGTGTTTCGGGTAGATAGCGAAACCCATTAACTCCTGAAAATATTAATATAGGAAATCATTTTATACAGAGCGAAATACTTATTTTGAATCTTCAAACATTTTTATGGAAAGAACACTTTTCTCATGGCACAGCC